>JBJTJB010000165.1:0-3984 GCA_046095245.1 Bacteroidota bacterium
ACGGAAGATATTCCCGGAGTGGAACAACTGAAATCTGATTTCGACAACCGCAAGCCGGAAATCGTGTTCGATATCGACCGCGAGCGTGCCAATCGGGAAGGAATCAGCACAGCGCAAATCGGCATGGAATTGCGGAATGCAGTTTTCGGAAGTGAAGTGTCGAAGTTCCGGGATAACAACGACGAATATCCGATCATGCTTCGCTATCAGGAAGACCAGCGCACCAATATCGAAGCCCTACGCAATTCCAAAATCACGTATCGCGATATGGCCATGGGTGGCATGGTGAGGCAAATCCCCCTTTCCTCCTTCTGTGATGTCAGCTACTCAACGACCTACGGCGGAATCAAACGCATTAACCAGAAGCGGGTAGTGACTGTGAACTCGAACGTGCTGGCAGGCTATGATCCCAATGGTGTGGTCAACGCTGTGCAGAATTCGATTGAAGCCTTCACGGCTCCCGATGGGATCGAAGTTGTAATGACAGGCCAACAGGAAGAACAGGCGGAGACCATGTCGTTCCTCGGAACGGCTATGCTGATTTCCCTTGCACTGATCTTCCTGATCCTGGTCACTCAGTTCAACTCGCTGAGCAAGCCGGTGATCATTCTGGTGGAAATCTTCTTCAGCATGATCGGTGTGTTTTTGGGGTATGCCATAACGGGAATGACCATTTCCACAATCATGATGGGAGTTGGCATTGTAGCACTTGCGGGTATAGTTGTACGAAATGGCATCCTGCTGGTCGAATTCACCGATTTGCTGAAAGAGCAAGGCGTGCCGACCTATGAAGCGATCGTGGAAGCCGGGAAGACACGGATGACGCCGGTACTTCTTACCGCCAGCGCAACCATCCTCGGATTGATACCCCTCGCAGTCGGACTCAACATCGACTTCGCTGAATTGCTGACCACAGGAAATCCCCACCTGTTCTTTGGTGGCGACAGTGTAGCATTCTGGGGTCCCTTGAGCTGGACCATGATCTTCGGCCTTGCCTTCGCTACTATCCTGACACTGATCCTCGTTCCGGTGATGTATCTGCTGAGCGAACGGATGAAAGAGCGCATGCAGAACCTTGTGTCGCGCGTTCGCGGCACCACGGAGCTGAAGTGATCTGAAGCCATAAAGCTTCCGCACTGACCCTGCACAGGCATTCCTTGTTCATTGCATTCCGTATGACATAGGTTGAGGATAAAAGCTGAATCAACCATCTTTGCAGGCATGAAGACATTCCGAGCGGCTCTCGCGTTGCTATTATTCTGCCTGCTTGCATTCCGTATACAAGCCCAGGAAGGCAAACTCTTGCGGACCCAGTTGTTCATCATTCCGACCGAGAAATTTTCGGGTGCTGCAGGATACACCTTTCGCATCGCAGCCGACTCGGAAGAGCGAATTGCATTTTGCGCCTGCTCAAGACCATTCGTATACCTGTTTGATAAAGGTGGAAACCAAATCGACAGTGTTCGATTGCCCGATGATAAATGCGTCAGGGCGCTCGAGTTCGATGAGAATGACCGCTTGCTGATCATGGACAACGACGAAACCCGCATTTTCCGATACGATCTGAAACGCCGTCAACTGGAAACCCTACCCTATCAGAAACCGGAAGACTGGTTTAAAACACTGAACCATTATTACAGGGCCTTCGAGTTATCCTCCATTCCCACCTATTACAGCAACAACGACTATCTACAGGACTTCTACTTTACACGCTTCACACACTCCTATAACCTGTATTTGAGTTACGATAACGGCCATATTTACCAGGTGCACTACAACCTGATCCGGAAAATACAAGGCAAGACCTCATTCTCCAACAGCCGCAAAGAGGACATCTGGTTGTCGGATAACATCACCCCAAAATCGAAACTCCTGCTGGTCGATGATAACCGGAAGTCGGTGGTTTACTACGACCGTTTCTATAACCTCATTTACGAGAACACTGTTAGCGGGCAGGTGTACGTGAATGCTGCACTCGGAGCAGGCTCTGAACCTGCACGCTTTGATTATTGCACCAACATCAACCAGCAAAAAATTTTCGGTATCAGTGCATTCAACAAACGGGGCATCACCATCTCCAGCTGGACGCGCTAACCGCTGGTAATAGTTCCGTAACAGCCATAAAAAAATCGGCTCAACCATCAGGATGAGCCGATCTCTTTGGATTCTTATGGATTAAGCTGTAGCCGTGCTGTCGAAAGGCTTAACGGTGACGTAGGATTTGTCATCGGCTTTCTTGCGAAACATGACCGTTCCGTCAACCAATGCAAACAGGGTGTGATCCTTTCCGATACCGACATTGTCACCTGCATGGTGGCGGGTACCGCGCTGACGTACGATGATGTTGCCGGCAATCACGCGTTGACCGCCGAATACCTTGATGCCAAGGCGCTTGCTATGGGATTCGCGTCCGTTCTTGGAACTACCGACGCCTTTTTTGTGTGCCATTTCCTATGGATATTGAAAGGTGGATTAAGCGGAGATCTTCTCGATCTGGATTTTAGTGAACGCCTGACGGTGTCCGTTCATTTTCTGGTAGCCTTTGCGGCGCTTCTTTTTGAAAACAAGAACCTTGTCTCCTTTCAGATGGCTGAGCACCTTGGCAGTCACCTTGGCACCGGCTACCGTGGGAGCTCCCACTTTAACAGAGCCATTGTTGTCTACCAGAAGCACCTGGTCGAAGCTGACAGAGTCACCTTCATTGGCGGCCAAACGGTGAACGAAGAGCGGTTTGTTCTCAGTCACCTTGAATTGCTGCCCGGCGATATTGACAATTGCGTACATGGATCGAAACGATTTAATTCCCGGTAAGGGAGGGCAAAGATACAAAGCCCCGGGGAATTAACAAACCGGAGTGGAGAAAATCCCGTAAAGCACATATAGCTCGTATTCAATATGTTATATCGAAAAAACCAAAGATTTACGGCGGGGAGGTCTTGAGCAGGGACCCGGGAAGTCGGACGGGCCACGGCAGTCCAATTCCCTACCTTCGGGCCGCGATGCGATTCTTTGAATTCAAACTGAACCGCCAACTGCTGAACGCCGTTGAAGATTTGGGCTACGAACAAGCCACGGCGGTTCAGGAAAAGTCGATTCCGGCAATTCTCGGTGGTCAGGATGTACTGAGTGTAGCCCAAACCGGAACCGGAAAAACCGCCGCCTACCTCCTACCTCTTTTGCGCATACTAAACTATGCACAGGGCAACGATGCGCGTGCACTGATCCTGGTGCCCACGCGTGAACTGAGTATTCAGGTTGGAAACAGCCTTCGCGACTTGGCCAAGTACACCGACCTGCGTTACGCCGTGGTATTCGGTGGACAGGGGGCAAAACAGCAGATTGAGGCCATAGAATCCGGCATCGACATCCTTGTTGCATCACCCGGACGCTACCTTGAACTGTACGATCAGGGCCATATCAATGCCAGGAAGATCCGGCATCTTGTACTGGATGAGGCAGAGCGGTTGATGGATAAAAGTTTCATCCGGCAATTCCATCGCATCCTGGAAACGATGCCGCAGAAAAGGCAGAACATGCTGTTTTCGGCTACGATGTCGGAGTTGGTTCGAAAAATAGCGGGCGACTTCCTGGATTTTCCCATTGAAATCAACATCCGGCCCGAGCAAAAGACTGCAGATACGGTTTCTCAAGCCTGGTATGAAACGCCCAACCTGCGTAGCAAGCTGAATCTGCTCGAACACCTCCTCTCTGAAGAAGAAGATTGGAAAAAAGTGATCATTTTCTGCCGATCAAAGCAGTATGCCAGCGACATCGGGAAATACCTTCAGCGGATGTTCGGGGAAGAGCATGTGTTGGTGATTCATGGAAATAAAACACAACAGACCCGGATCAATGCCATGCGGCGTTTCAGGAACGAGGCCGTTCGGATTCTGGTCACGACCGATCTTGCTGCCCGTGGTCTCGACATACCGGATGTAAGCCACGTGGTGAATTTTGACACCCCACTGATTCACGAAGATTACG
>JBJTJB010000166.1:0-7123 GCA_046095245.1 Bacteroidota bacterium
CTATACAAAGCCTTCATACAGGTAGTGGATTCACTTACCATGCAACCGCTGCCCGGAGCGATCATCCGTGATGCGGCCAGCGGACAACAGCTGGGTGTAGCGGATGCCGATGGAATCTTCCCGCACACCCTCACACCCGGCAAAGCCGAACAATTGTCTGTTGAACACAAAGGATTTGCCACGCGTCAAATCGAAATCATGGCCTCTCCGGAAGACATGACTGATGACATCAAACTCACTGCCCATTTGATCCGTACCGATGAATACTACCTCGACTGGACTAAGACAGTGTACTTTGACCTCAATAAACATGCAATACGCACAGATGCAACCCTAACCCTCGATGAAGTAGTTACGCTCCTGAAAGAAAAGCGACACTTCAAAATCGCTATAACTGCAGGATGCGACAGCCGGGCTTCCGATGCTTACAACGATGCCTTGTCGCGTAACCGATCGGCATCTGTACGTAAATATCTGGTTTCAAAAGGTGTCAAATCCAACCAGATCAAGAAGGTGAAATGGACCGGGGAAAAATTACTGGTGAACAACTGCACGGATGAAACACCTTGCAGCGAAGAAATGCACCAGCAGAACCGACGCTCCGACATTATCGTTGTCGAAATCAAATAAACGAGATCGATTTAAAAGAAAAGTCTGCTTTTAGCAGGGTTTTCTTTTTTAGTGGCCTGAGTGTAAATTGCGATAGGTCAGCTAATGAACCGCACTTAGCGATAAGACCAGAAACAATCGTATTTATTATTAAAGGGCCACGGTAACGTACATTGGCTAATGAATCAATGGCGCGACCCACGATGTATTAAAAGCCAATAAATACGCTTGCCTCGAAGTGGAATGTTGAATTAGTGCTGTAATGATGATCGATTTTTCTGCCATTTCGTAGAGGAGAATTGAACACCTGACTTTGATTTAAGTTGAGTGAATTACAAGTGATCTCTGTCCTATGTTCCTCATTCAAACAAGGAAGTTAAACGTATGTAAACGTTTATAATTCGATTCAAGTGATGTGTTTCCACGAACTTTGCTTTGGGGAGGGCGGAGCGGTGGCCCCCTCTGGTTACGGGTTTGTAAACGACTCCCTGTTGGATGGTTTCGGATTGATGCATTTACTTCGGCACATCACTTTCACAACACACCCACCTGCAAGACGTTTCACTTCCTTTCAATTCAATCACCTTCACTCACCTCACCCTTTTCCCCATTCAATCCCAAATTGAAACCGAGTCCGGATTGCTTTTCGTCTCCCCGTCAGTTTCCGTCAAGTTCAAATTCCCAGCTTTCCGTTTTCGATTTTAACCCGTAAGAGATGTGTATTTCGCATTATATCATACCAAAATGCGAATTTCCGCTCGTTCTTACCGACTTTGGCGATCACTTAAAAGCGCACCCCAAGGTGCTTTGATTCGGTGAAAAGCACAAGAGAAAATCACGACAAATTGCTTCGGGCATTGACAGGAAATACCATTCGCAGGTTGAAGGATGCCTCTACAAGCCGACAACAAATCCGCAACGGACTCTGGGATTTCGCGGTACCGTTGTTCTTGCTATAAAATGACCGGTACAAAAAAGGCCGCATCGTAACGATGCGGCCCTGGATTTCATGATTTATATTCTCAATATTCCCACAGATCAATTTCAAAGTTGATCATATCCTGTTTGATGCGCTCCGATTCGAGCAGGGCGTCAATGGGATTGACTTTGTAATCATCTATACGGCGGTTGTAAACGTTATCTTCCTTAATGATGTAGCTGTTGAACATGCGCTTCTGGAAGATGTCTTCGAATGACATACGCTGGGCCGTGTTGAACCGGTTGGCCACTTCGGAGTTTGCGAGAATACGGCGGGCCTCCGGATAGTACACCCAGAAAAGCAGTTTCTTTTGACCGCCTTCAATCAGGTTACCTTCCTGATCACGGGCAAGTGTCATAGGACAAATACCGATGATACGGCATTTAAGCTCAGAACGCTGCTTGTCGAAAAACCACTCTTCTTTGAGGCGATACTGCACAACATCGTCCGGGTTGAAGGGACGGTATACAGTGGAATCATACTCATCATAAGGAGGATCCGCACGCGTAACCTTGATTTGGATGGAATCCGCTCCTCCAACCTTCGAAAACTGATCGATGGTCATGGGCAGGGTGAACTCATCGTCCTGAGGATCGTATGCAGTTAAACTACCCTCTTTCACCGCATCCATAAACACATTGACCAGGTTCTTCCGATCCTTTGTATCGTTGGTTTTGGGGTAGCGCAGGGGAGCATTGATCTTCTCGTTGAGGTCGATGTGCCTCCAGATCCGCTTGGCCCACATGACGTCCGCCTCGCGGAGATACGTATAGGGAATCACCCTGCGGGCAGGGTTGTTTTCTTTAACATACACACCGTCAAGCACGTTCTGGGCGGTGGCCGATGTTCCCAGCAGAGCCAGGAGCAGCAGCAGGATAGTGCCTTTTTTCATGGTTTCGAAGCGGTTCATTGTCGTGTTATACGTCGGATTATCCGATCTGGTTTTACTGTACGGTCAGGGGAATGGAGTTCACCGTACGGGTTGTTCCGTCGGGCATGGATACCTTGATGTATTCGAACAGGATCTTATCTCCGGCGCGGGCTTGCTCAATGATGCTCTTCATGTCTGAAGTGAGTGCTCCACCGCCCTCGTTTGACTTTTCTACCGGATCACGTCCTTTTCCGTATCGGCTCATCTTGAAGCTGAGGACCTTGGGATACAACTCGAAGTCGAAGCCTTCCATGGTCGGGATGATACCCTGTTGTGCAGCGAGGGCGCTCTTGGGGATGTTTCCATCCTTTTTGCCACCAACCTTGGCCACCGGATCAGGAATACGCTTCAATCGGAAGCGGAACTCACCCATTTGCATGGATTTGCCATTGAAATCAGCCATGACAACCACTTTGCCTTCGCCGGGCTGACCCTTGGCCTCTGCGAGGAAGTGACCTCGACCCGCTTTAGCATCTGGCGACATGGTGAAACCGGTCGGGATTGCCTTGACTTTCTCGTCGGGTACACCTGGTACGGAAACGGTAAGTGGGTTGGGAACACCGATGTAAATCACATTCATCTTGTCGGCAGAAACGGATGCACTGGGCTTCGCAACAATGTAGGAGTTCTCGAATTTGAGCTCAAGTAGATTGTTGGGGTTTGAAGGATCTTTCACCTTGATGATACCGGCATACTTTTTCTCGCCAACACCGGAAGCACGAACCTTGTACGTTCCTACTCCACCATTCACCTGAAGCTGGCTTCCGCCAACGGTGATTTCGGGATTACTGGTTGAACTCATCGCCGCTACGAAGATGTCAGCAGAATACTCCTGGCCTTCGATCACATAACTGCTCGGTGCAATTACCTTGGGGGCAAGGGTATCGAATTTAAAGTCGGCTGCACTGATTGCACTCAGCAGGTGGGTGACGATTTCCGACTCAGCGTTCTTCACGTCGGTCTGGATCTTGGAAAGCAGCGCAACGGTTGCCACAACGGGGTTGTGGTAAAAGTTGGACATCTCCCAGCTCTTCTTGCCGTCTTCAGTCTTAGGGGGATCGTTCGTGTTGAACAGTTCATCGAGACGCTTGGTGAATTTGGCGCGATCAGCGACATCAAGCGTGTTAATGACTGACTTCTTGAAATTCTCGATACGGGACTTCAATTCAGAGGCCTTGAAACCACGGCCATCCTGCTTGTCGCCGCACATGATACGCGTAGGTTCATCGTAGTCGTCCTGCTTCTTCATCTGGTTCAGAGGCGTAGTCTGATTGCCTGCAGGGATAGCATCCGTTACACGGATAAGCGTATCCTTAAGGCCCGCCACGAAGGAATACAAGTCGTCGCATTGCTTCTTCACCACCTTGGCCTTGTCATAGAAAGGCTTTGTTTTGGCGGCATCGGTCTGCATTTGCTTGTCAAAGGCGGCATACGCCTGCGTGTTCTTCCCTGAAAGGTTACCAATGGTAACTTCAAGGCTATCGTTGATGGTTACGAAAGCATTGATGATTTCCTTGGAGACGTTCAGTGCCAACAGGGCTGTCAGCACCAGATACATCATCCCGATCATCTTCTGCCTCGGTGATAATTTCTGTCCGGCCATTGCTCTGGTCTAAGGTTGTTGGTGTTTGGGTTGAATGATAAAATGAGCGGAGGACAGACTTACTTGGCTCCCGGGTTCATTGCGGTAAGCATGTTACCGTAAATGGTATTGAGGGAGGAGAGGTTCTTGGCCAACTTAGACACCTCGTCTTTGTACTTCTTGGTATCTTCAACCGTACCGTTGAGGTTGTTGAGCAACTCCTGGTGGGCGACAGACATACCGTTCATGGTTGAAGTAACCTTCTCATAGGAAGCTGCCATGGCAGTGACCTGCTTGGATGCAGCAGCAACATTCTTTGAGTATTCTTCTGTTGCAACTGAAGCGTTGCTCAAGTTGGCCATCTTGGAGGTGTTTTCGCTCAACGCGCTGAGTCCGGTTCCAAGGCTATGAATCAGATCAGGTCCGATTTTGGCATCGGCCATCATTTTGTCCAGGTACTGGGCAACAGGATCGCCCGATTTGGCAGGCTTCTTACGATCGGCACCTGGCTCATGCATGCCAGCGAGTTCAGGGTAAACAAGTGACCAATCCACTTCTTCATGAGGTGGTTCAAATGCAGAAAAGAAGAAAATTACGGCCTCGGTAAGCAGACCAACAGTCAGCATTAATCCGGCACCTTCCCAGTGTTGAATCTTGAACAGGGCTCCGACAATTACGATTGCCGCACCGAAACCATACAGTTTCGCCATCAGTTGCTTAAACCCTTTACCTTGGGTGAATTGAGCTAATCCCATCTTGAAGTGGAGTTTTGAGTGTTAGGTTGATTGTGTTTTGTGTGTTGTTTCGTTTGGATGTACTGACGGGACATAAACCATCAAAGCAGACGGCATGTCCCGCGTGTTGGGCAATGGATTAGAAATCGGACTTGTCGCGACCCAGGAAGTCCATCACACAACGGAACCCGATGTATGCTTTAGCGGTATCCTGGTATTCGTAACTGCGTGATCCGGTCTGCATGAAGTAAGCAACGTCTTTCCAGGAACCACCGCGCAATACTTTACGCTTAAGGGCAGGAGGATCGTTATCCTTGGCATCATACATATAGTCCGGATTCAAGTCGTGGATGAAGCTGTAGGCAGACTCATCATAGGCATTGCTGGTCCACTCGGCAACGTTACCGGCCATGCAATACAGACCGTAATCGTTTGGCCAATAGGCTGTAGCCTTCACCGTGTAGAAACCGCCATCGACGATGTAGTTGCCACGCATCGGCTTGAAGTTAGCCAGGAAACAACCGCGGCTGTTGCGGGTGTAGGGACCACCCCAGGGGTAGGGGCTGTTTTCAAGACCACCGCGTGAGGCATATTCCCACTCGCTCTCTGTCGGCAGTCGGAAGTCCTGCACATAGGTCTCTTCGTTTGTCTCGAGGTAAGAGTTCAACAACTGGGTCCTCCACACGCAGAAAGCCTTGGCCTGCAACCAATTTACTCCTACAACAGGATAGTCGTCGTAGGCAGGATGCCAAAAATACGCCTTGGTGATGGGATCGTTAAAGGAGTACGTATAGTCGTGTATCCAACACAGGGTGTCGGGGTACACATTGATGATTTCCTTCTTGATGTAAACCGAGCGGTCCGTACGACCCTGTGGACGGTTTGCCAGGGAACCGGATGCGGGATCACGATCGCGGCTGTAATCCTTTTGAGCTGCAGCCATCAGGTCGATCCAGTAATACTCGAAATTGAGCTTACGGGAATCGATCTCCTTGCGGCGGTAGAAACGCTCACTTTCCGGCAAATACAATTCGGCCAATGTTTCGATGTTCTCTTCTTCGTCCCAACGGATACGCTCGTCCCAATTGATCCGCTCACCGTATTCACCTTCTTCAATCAGGTGGTCTCCGCCAAGCAGACGGTGAGCCAACGAATCCCGAACCCAGTAGACAAACTGCCGGTATTCGTTGTTGGTGATTTCCGTGTTGTCCATGTAGAATGCATGCATGGACACGGTTTTGGCCAGTGCGTTCTGCGCATAGGGAACATCCTGGTCACTGGGTCCCATGTTGAAGGACCCCTGTGGGATGAACACCATGCCGTACGGGTCGGCCTGGTACCACTTTTCACGGCCTTGTACTCCGACAAGTTGACCGCGGTCTCCGCCGCCACAGCTGCTGAGCAGCACGATTGCGAGGGAAGCGATAATCAGGTTTTTCATGCTATTGGCTTTGTTACCGGTGATGCCTGGTCGGGAGATAAATGAACGGAAGATGAACCGCTTTAGTATATCGACCTTTCAGACTGCCTGATAATACGGCTTTAGGCTAAGATAGTTTCTATTAAGGATGTAATCCGCTGAAAATTAGAGGAATCTTACATTTTTGATGGATACGGGCACCCGCTTCTTCACATTGAAGCAGTATCCCAGCATGATTTCATGCGAACCATTGCTGTAATCCTTCAAACGGGATGTTGTGTAGTCATAGGCATATCCGACGCGGATGTTGTCCATGAAGGTGATTCCACCCATGAGGACAATGGCATCGTTGTTCCTCCAGGATAAACCACCCCAATAACGGCCGTTGAAATGGGCATTCACATTCACGTCGATGGTGGTGTTATTGGTCACATTCTTCACCAGGAACATGGGCTTGAGGGTGATGGTCGGGGAGATTTCGTAAGTGTAACCCGCCATGGCATAGTAATGACGCTTGTAGGTTTTGGAGAATTTGTCCAAATCTGTTTCGCTTTCCATCAGGTGCGTGGATGAAAGTCCGACGTAAAAGCGGTCATCCTGGTAGTAGGCGCCAGCACCCAGATCAAAGGTGCCTCCACTGATGGCGGCCGTCGGTATGGCAGGATCCGGAGCAACGTCAGGAGCAACGAACTTCCCGTCAATTGTGGTCTGAACAAGACCTGCATCCACACCGATACCCAATTTTCCGGAGCCGAGGTCCATGCGGTAGGCAAGGGCGACCTTGGCCGTCAGATTCTGCTCGAAGCCGATTTCATCGGTGTTCACACTGAATCCCACACCGAGTTTGTTGTTCAGGATGGGAGCATCC
>JBJTJB010000167.1:0-1353 GCA_046095245.1 Bacteroidota bacterium
GCGAATATCCGCGGTGGAAGCGGATTCAGTTACGGTGCAGGTTCGCGTGTATTGGTGCTGGTTGACGACTTGCCTATGCTGGCCGGCGACGCCAATGATGTGAAGTGGAACTTCATTCCGATCGAGCAGATGGAGCAGGCCGAGGTACTCAAGGGTGCATCCTCTGCCCTTTTCGGCTCATCGGCACTCAATGGAGTCATCAACTTACGCACGGCCATGCCAGGCGATACAGCACTTACACTTATCAATGCATTCGTTGGTGCGTACGATCAACCTTCGGATGTGCGTATGCGTTGGTGGGATGAAGCACGGATGACAAGCGGCATCAGCCTTTCGCACCGACAGCGGTTCGGGAAAGTCGCTTTGGTCAGTGGAGGCCAATACGTAAATGATCGCGGATATCGGGAAGGGGAAACGGAAGAGCGTGTGCGGGCGAATGCGCATATCCGATTCCCGATTGAAAAACTGAGCGGGCTTACTGCCGGTTTGGCCGTGAATGCACAACGCGCCAAGGGAGGTAGTTTTCTGATTTGGCAAAACGATACGACAGGCGCATTGATTCCATTTGGAGGCACGCTGAGCACCTACACCTCCGACCGATTCACGTTCGACCCCTACCTCACCTACACGAATGGGCCCTGGATCCACAAGTTGAAAACCCGGTATTTCCTCAGCAACAACACCAACAACACGGCCCAGGGTTCTCGTTCGGAAGTGTTCTATGCCGACTACCTGAGTCAGCGGAAATTCCTTGATCGCATCGACTTCACTGTTGGCGCGAGCGCTTCCACTACACGGGTCACCGGCGAATTGTTCGACAAACAGCGCGGCAGCAACATGGCTGGCTATGTGCAAGGAGATGGCTCTTTCGGAAAACTGAAACTCAGTCTCGGTGCACGGGTGGAAGGAGGTTCCATCTCCGGAAAGCAATTCGATCCGCAGGTCTTGTTTCGCACCGGCCTGAACTACGAAGCCTGGAAAGGCGGCTATGTCCGGGCATCCTATGGTCAGGGATTTCGTTTCCCCAGCATCGCTGAGCAATACGTACGTACACGGGTCGGCGATATCGTCATCTATCCGAACGACTCGCTGTTTCCCGAGCGTGGTTGGTCAGGCGAAGTCGGTGTCAGGCAGTTACTCGCAGTTTCCTCGTGGAGAGGCATGGCCGATTTCAGCCTGTTCCGGATGGAATACCAGGATATGATGGAATTCAGCTTCGGGCTGTGGGGCAATCCATTTGTCGATCCCTTCGGTGGTCTCGGCTTCAGATCGGTGAACATCGGCAATGCTCGAATCACCGGTGTTGAATTGACGCTCACCGGTCAGGGAAAAATCGGTGAGGTTGAACAGAGT
>JBJTJB010000168.1:0-4029 GCA_046095245.1 Bacteroidota bacterium
TCCTTATACTGGGAATTGGACTGGCACTGGCTCCAAAGCGAGCAGAGGCCAGTCATGCTATGGGCGCTGACCTGACCTATCAATGTTTGGGTGGGAACACCTACAAAGTCAGGTTGTCTTTTTATCGGGATTGCGTCGGGATTGCTGCGCCGTTCAATGTCAACATCAGTATCAAATCGAATAGTTGTGGTCAAACACTTTCTGTAACATGTAACCGTATACCGGGTACAGGACAGGAAGTCACCTATTTATGTCCAACTGCTACGAGCACCTGTAATGGTGGTTCATTTACCGGTATCCAGGAATACGTTTACGAGGGAGTAGTCACGCTGCCCATGCAATGTCCCGACTGGGAATTCTCGTATACGAATTGCTGTAGGAATACAGCAATTTCAACTATTCAGAATCCCGGAGGCAGCACGATTTATCTGTACGCCAGATTGGATAATACGGGCGGAATCTGTAACAATGCCCCAACCTTTACCAATAAGCCTGTCCCATTTGCGTGTCTTGGACAGCAATTCTGTTTCAACCACGGAGCAACCGATGTCGACGGTGACTCGTTGGTGTATTCCCTTGTGAATCCACGTCAGACCGAAACCACTACGGTGACGTATCTGAATCCCTACAATGCCAATAACCCGCTGAATAGTTCACCTGCACTGAGTTTCAATACAGCAACTGGCGATATCTGTTTTTCACCCACTCAATTGCAGGTCACCGTTATGGCCGTATTGGTCAAAGAATATCGAAATGGTCAATTGATCGGATCGGTGGTTCGCGACATCCAGGTTACTGTGTTGAATTGCAATAACGATTTACCGACCCTGACAGGAATCAACGGTACAAATAGTTTTACTACGAGTGTATGTGCGAATCAACAGCTGTGTTTTTTCGTGAATTCGAGTGATGCCAACGGTGCACAGAATTTGAGCCTGACCTACAACAACGCAATTCCGGGTGCAACATTCACACAAAGTGCAGGATCAAGGCCCACGGGTACATTCTGCTGGACACCGGGAACTGCTGATATCAGTACCGTTCCCTATTGCTTCACAGTCAGAGTCCAGGATAATGCATGTCCGTTTAATGGAGCCAACACCTATTCATATTGCATCACGGTCGGAGGTCTGACTGTAAACGCCGGTCCGGATCAATCGATCAGTTGCTCGAGCCAAACGACAGTCGCTGCTGCTACTAGTGGTGCCAATGGTCCTGTTACATACACCTGGTCAAACGGAGCGACAGGCTCCAGCCAGAATGTTGGCCCCGGAACATATGTAGTGACCGTGACAGATGGAAGTTGCACTGCTCGGGATACCGTGGTAGTCAGCAGCGGTTCTTTACCGGTGGCGGCCTTTTCTTCAGGAACAGTATGCGCAAATAGCACTGTGAACTTCACTGACCAAAGCACCTCGAGTTCTGCTATTACACAGTGGTCCTGGAATTTCGGTAATGGCTCCGTTTCAACACAGCAGAATCCGCAACATGTTTATTCAAATCCCGGCAGTTATCAGGTGAGCCTGATTGTAACAGCAGCTTCCGGATGTAGCGATACGGTGATTCAAACCGTCAATGTTGCTCCACAACCGCTCGCATCGTTCACTGCAGGAACAGCCTGTGCAGGTGCACCGCTCAGCATCAGCAATGCAAGTACACCTGCCGGAATCGGTTATTCCTGGACGTTCAGTAACGGAACGACTTCTAGTCAGGCTCAACCCTCAGTTACTTTTTCCACTCCAGGTAACAATACAGCTACGCTCGTGGTAACCGACGCCAATGGTTGCCGTGATACACTTACACTTCCGGTTGTCGTAAATGCTGTTCCTGTAGCCTCATTTACTGTTCCCGGCTCGAATTGTCAGGGAGGTCCGGTCAGTTTCACAAACACTTCCACTGGTGGTGCAGGCTTTAACTGGACATTCGGCGACAGCACATCGAGCTTCCTTCAAAATCCAACACATACCTATGCCACAACAGGCACATTTACGGTAAACCTGACCGTTACGAATGCAGCGGGTTGTACAGCTACGGCCAGTCAGCCTGTTCAATTGAATGCTCAGCCCCTTGTATTCGCCGGTGCTGATCAAAGCATGTGCCTCGGGTCCAATGTCACCCTGAACGTTTCTGGTGGCATAAGTTACACGTGGAGTCCGGGTGGACAGACGACGACCTCGATTACGGTTTCCCCGTCTTCAAGTACCTCCTATGTGGTTACTGCCACCAATGCGAATGGATGTACCGCAAACGATACGGTGAGGGTCACAGTTTTACCATTGCCTTTGGCAAACGTCAGTCCTTCTCAATCGGTTTGCGATGGCGAATCCGTAACACTGGTTGCAAGTGGAGGTGTGGCGTATTCGTGGAATCCCAGCGGTGTAACCAATGATACACTGGTGGTTACTCCGGGTTCTTCCACAAGTTATGCAGTGGATGTGATCGATGCGAACGGATGCCAGTCAACTGCTTTTACTGCAGTGACAGTACAGTCGAACCCGATCTTGAATCTTTCGCCTGGTGTGTTTATCTGTTCCGGACTTTCCGCAACCTTGAATCCGGGGGTATCCGGTGTTTCATATGTGTGGAGTACAGGTGCAACTACGTCTACAATATCCGTAAATACGCAAGGTGCTTATACTCTAACAGTAACAAATCCTGCGGGTTGTACCGCAACCGGAACAACACAGGTCACCGTTTCCGGACAAACGGTGAGTAATAACGCGGCCATTCAGATTTGTCAGGGAGAAACTGCTACTATTCAGGCCGGTCAAAGTGGAGTTTCCTTCCAGTGGAGCACAGGTTCGAGTGCACCCTCTATCACTGTCAATCAAGCAGGTACGTATTCGGTAACTGTAACCGATGCGAACGGCTGTACGGGAACAATTGCACATACTGTCCAGGTCAACCCGCTACCTCAGGCGATTTTCACGCCGGTAGATGAATGTCTTTCCGATACGGTGTATTTCAACGACAACTCTGTGATAAACGGAGGCTCAGCGGTTTCGTGGAGCTGGGATTTGGGAGATGGTAATATTTCTTTCGCTCAAAATCCGACACATGTCTATAACACGCCTGGCGCATACAACATTGTGTTGACGGTTACCAGTAACATGGGGTGTACATCAACCATGAGTGATTCACTCAATATCTATCCGATGCCACAGGCCCTGTTCAGCTCGGTTCCGGCTTGTCAGGGTTCGCCATTGTCATTTACCGACCTGTCAACGGTAGGCTTTGGAAACATTGTCGTTTGGAACTGGGATTTTGGCGATGGCACTACTTCTACGCAGCAACATCCTCAGCATGTGTACTCAGCTCCTGGTAATTACCTTGTTACCCTTCAGGTGATGACACCGGGGAATTGCAGCGGGACTTTCCAGGCAATTGCTCAGGTGTATCCGAAACCAGAGGTGTCATTTGTTCCGAGCGATTCTGCACTTTGCCTGGGTGAAACGGTGAATCTGGTCAATACCAGCAATTCATCCAGCGGAGCGATTTCTGCTTGGCAATGGAGTCTGGGTAATAATCAGACCTCAGCACAGTACGCGCCTTCGGTGACCTACACTTCTGCCGGTTCATATCCCGTTGTACTGATTGGTACTACATCGCTAGGCTGCTCCGACACGGCCTACGCGAATGTTGTAGTGAATGCACTTCCGAACGCCGATGCGGGCACCAATGGACAAATTTGTATTGGTGATTCCCTTACACTCGCAGCGAGTGGTGGTGTATCCTATCAATGGTCGCCTCTAAATGTAAATACATCATCCGTTGTCGTTTCTCCGTTGATCACATCTACATTCAATGTGGTGGTGACCGATGTGAACGGATGTGTTTCCAATGATTCTGTCATAGTCACAGTTCTGCCTCGTCCAACAGCATTGGCGGGTCCAGACCAGACTATCTGCGCGGGTGATTCCGTTCAATTGAATGTAAGTGGTGGAATTACTGCAACCTGGAGTCCGGGTGGTTTTCAGACTGCCCTGGTGAATGTAAGTCCTTCGTTTACTACCACGTTCATTGCTACAG
>JBJTJB010000169.1:0-1439 GCA_046095245.1 Bacteroidota bacterium
ATGTACACCGCTGGCATTGCCCACATTGCCCTCCACGGAACATGCCGGACTCCAACTGGCACCAAATCCGAGCACCGGCAACACATGGCTCGAACTCGAAGTCCCTGTTAATCAAGCTCGACTACGGGTCTTTGATGCACAGGGTAAAATGGTCTTTCAGCGTGATCGACTTCAAGGCCGTCGCTTTCCAATCGAACTCAGCGAACAGCCTGATGGCATGTACTACATCCGTATGGATGAACCAGGCGCTGTTTCGAAAAGCATTACCCTGCTAATTGGCGGTCGCTAAGCCCAGGCACTTACTTTTGCGCTCTGTGTTCAAGTCCATCGGTCACTACCTTTCACTCGTCAAGTTTTCGCACACCCTGTTTGCCCTACCATTTGCGGCGACAGGCTTTATATTGGCAATACGCCAAACGCCAGAGGCACTATCGATTTCCCTGGCAACCAAGGTGCTACTTTGTATGGTGTTTGCCCGCAGCGCGGCCATGAGCTTCAACCGCTGGGCAGACCGGAACATCGATGCACAAAATCCGCGTACGGCCATCAGAGAAATCCCCTCGGGTTTGATCGCCTCAAACGCCGCCCTGACCTTTTGCATCCTGAACTGTATCGCGTTCGTTATCACCACCTGGTTCATCAATCCACTGTGCTTTTACTTGTCCTTTGTGGCCTTGGCAGTGGTGTTGGGATATTCGTACACCAAACGTTTTACCTCCCTATGTCATTTGGTACTCGGCCTTGGGCTCGGTCTGGCGCCCGTTGGTGCATGGCTTGCCGTAACAGGTAGTTTCCATCCTGCTGCCCTATATCTGGCTGCGGCTGTGCTATGCTGGGTGGGTGGATTTGATGTGATTTATGCCTTGCAGGACAGTGAGTTTGACCGGAACAACGGATTACACTCCCTACCATCCCGACTGGGCAACCGGAAAGCCCTTGGGATTTCGCGAAGCCTGCACATCGCATCGTCCCTATTCCTGCTGTCAGCAGGGCTTCAGGCCGGACTTGGATGGGTGTATTATTTGGGTTGCGGTGTATTCATCTTGTTGCTGATTTCCCAACACAGATTGGTCAAGCCCAATGACTTGAGCAAGGTAAACATGGCTTTCTTCACCTTCAATGGATTGGCCAGCATCCTTTTTTTCCTTTTTACCCTTCTGGATGTCGTGCTGTAAGGGCACATTGACTAATTCGTTCATCTGGGCTATTTTGTACCTTTGGGAACCGCTTTCAACGCGCAGACCACATGGTGCAGAATCCGAACCAAGGCCCTGATACGACGCAGGCTATTTCATTTGACGAGTTCAGGGCACGGGTGCTGGACGACTTCCGAATTGTGAACGAAAGCAGACAAGCAAGTCTGATGGGGCGCAAGGAAGTGCTTACCGGGAAGGCCAAATTCGGAATCTTCGGTGATGGTAAGGAGTTGGCCCAGGTAG
>JBJTJB010000170.1:0-1393 GCA_046095245.1 Bacteroidota bacterium
ATATAATACAGAATATCAATAAGTTAAATCGTTTACTGGTTAACATGTCCGGGTGAACAACCGGCCATATTTTTCTTGCACTCCTTATAACCAAGCCGTAACATTGTATGCAGATGGAACATCAGCAATCCCCGGAAATCAAAGCCATGATTCAGCTGCTCGACGACAGCGACCTGGACGTGTATAGGCACATCGAGGAAAAACTGGTTGAGCTTGGTCAATCGGTCATTCCTGTATTGGAAGATGCCTGGTCAAATGCATTCGACCCCATCCTGCAACAGCGTATCGCTCACATTGTCCATAAAATCCAGTTCGATACTTTACTCGAAGACCTTAAACTCTGGATCCATACAAGTGACGAAGATTTGCTTCAAGGTGCGATTCTCGTTGCACGCTATCAGTACCCGGAACTGGACACTGATAAATTGCGTCAGTTCATCTCCCAGTTAAAACGTGATATCTGGATCGAATTGAATGAAAGCATGACTGCCCTGGAGCAAGTACATGTCATAAACCATATCTTTTTCAGTACGTACGGGTTTTCGGGAAACACCACCAATTATCATGCTCCGCAAAATTCCTACCTCAATTGTGTGGTCGATGCCAAGAAGGGGAATCCACTTGCCTTGTCAGTAGTGTATTTACTGGTTTGACAATCACTCGGACTACCGGTGTACGGAGAGAACCTTCCTGACCCCTTTGTGTTGGTTTGGCTGGAGGTCCGCAGTGATGAAGAGGGGACTACCGGACGCCCACTGTTTTACATCAATCCGTTCAGCAAGGGCTCCGTTTTCGGAAAGGACGATATTGATCAATTTGTACGCAAGCTGAAACTTGAGCCGCAACGCAGCCACTATGAGCCTTGTACTAACCAGGATATGATTCTGCGTATGCTTCGGAACCTGAGCTTTTCCTACAACAAACTCGGCGATACGGAGAAAGTCGAAGAGTTGGGCCAAATGATCAACCTGTTCGGCAGGGCGTCCTGATCAGGCCTAGCGCAGGATTTTCAAAGCTGTTAGCACCATAATTTTCACATCGGTAAGCATGCCCTGCTCTCGAATGTAATCGAGGTTTAGTTTCAGTTTAGCAGGCATGACTTCTTCAATGTACATGCGCTCTGGATCGGCAGCCTGGGCCAACAACTCATTTTCATCTGAGTACCGGATAGAAGCATAGTCCGTAATTCCCGGTTTTACATCCAAAACCTTGCGCTGATCGGCAGTGTACAAGGCCACATATTTTTCTACTTCGGGCCTTGGACCGACCAGGCTCATACTTCCTGCGATCACATTGAACAATTGAGGCAACTCGTCAAGCTTATATTTTCTTAGCCAATAACCCACCCGGGTCACACGCGGATCCCGACCGCCGACTGTAAGCAATCCCTTAC
>JBJTJB010000171.1:0-3249 GCA_046095245.1 Bacteroidota bacterium
GCCTAGTGCAACACCATCGGCAACACCCATTTGAGGACCGAGGTGTGAAATCATGCCCACAATACGGTATTCCTGCGAACCCATGTGAAAAGACCTGTCGCGCCCCTTGGTAAACCCGCCAGGCTTGCCCGTGAACTGAGAAAAAAGGCGGTGAAGCGGAATTCCCCGAACCGTAAACACACCCAGATTCCGGTGCATGGGCAGAATATACTCGTTGCGCTGCAAGGCCATGGCGGTTCCAACAGAAATGGCCTCCTGTCCGATCCCACTGAACCACTTCGCCAATTTTCCCTGTCGCAAAAGGACCAGCATCTTCTCTTCGATGACGCGGGGTTTGACCAGGGCTTTATACAGGTCAAGCAAAGTATCTTCTGACAGACCGGTGCGGTCGTAGCGTATCGGGGTTTCGGCGTTTACCATGAATGAATCGGTTCACGAAATTAACCAAAACCCTGCGGCGAATTCTACCTTTGCCGCATGCAAGAGTGGATAACCGGCATTTTGGTGTTCGGCGCCGTCGTTTTCTTAGTCAGGAGGACGCTGAAAAAGCGCAAGAAATCGGATGCAGACTGTGATTCCTGTTCCTGAATTAGTGATTTACGAGCGGCGCTTCGCAGAGGTCTTGGTGGTTTTGGTTCTGGACGCAGATTTCGTTTTTGTGACTGAACCATTCGATCGCGGAGAAACCACTGAACGGCTGGGCATCAGGGCAATCGCCAATACCTCCGACATTTCGTGCACGTAGTGGAAATTGAGATCCTTGATGTAATCGCGCTTGATTTCCAGAATATCCTTCTCGTTATCGGCACATAGGATGATATCGCGGACTCCTGCGCGTTTTGCAGCCAGGATTTTTTCCTTGATACCGCCAACAGGCAACACCTTTCCCCGAAGTGTGATTTCTCCGGTCATGGCCAGTTTCGATTTCACCTTGCGTTGCGTGAAAGCCGAGGCCAGGGATGTAAGCATGGAAATACCCGCCGACGGACCATCCTTGGGTGTTGCGCCCTCGGGCACGTGCAGGTGAATGTTCCAGTGCTCAAAAATGGTGGGATCCAATCCGAACTCAGCAGCATGTGCTTTCAGGAAAGCCAAAGCGATGGTGGCAGATTCCTTCATGACATCTCCCAGATTTCCTGTCAAGGTCAGTTTACCATTGCCCTTGCTCAACGAACTTTCGATGAACAGAATACTGCCTCCGTTCTGATTCCAGGCCAGTCCGGTGACCACGCCGGGTGTATCGTTGCCCAGCAACTTGTCGGGTAAAAAACGTGGGGCACCAAGTGCTTTTCGGATCTGCGTTTCCGTGACCTTGGAGGGTGCGTTCTCCTCCATCGCCACCATTTTCGCGACCGAACGAACCACCGAAGCGATGCACTTCTCCAATGTACGCACACCACTTTCCCAGGTGTACTGCTCGATGATCAGCTTCAGCATATTCTGCGGAAAGCCCAGCTGCCCGGGCTTTAATCCGTGGGCTTCCAGCTGCTTGGTCACGAGGTGCTTCTGTGCAATATGCACCTTCTCCTCCATGGTATAACCGCTGATGTCGATGATTTCTAGACGGTCGCGTAAAGCAGGCTGAATGGTACCAAGCGTATTGGCCGTTGCGATAAACAACACCTTGCTCAGATCATACTCGATTTCGACGTAGTTGTCATAAAATGTCGTGTTCTGTTCGGGATCAAGCACCTCTAGCAGGGCGGATGATGGGTCGCCATGAAAATCATTGCTCAGCTTGTCGATCTCATCCAGAATGAAAACCGGATTGCTGGATTTGGCTTTCTTCAGGTTCTGAATGATACGCCCGGGCATCGCACCGATATAGGTTTTGCGATGGCCACGGATTTCGGCTTCATCGCGCAAGCCGCCCAACGACATCCGCACGTATTTTCGACCCAGAGCTTCGGCAACTGAGCGTCCCAGCGATGTTTTTCCGACACCGGGAGGTCCTACCAAACACATGATGGGCGACTTCATGTCCTTTTTCAGCTTGATTACCGCCAGGTATTCCAGAATGCGGTTCTTTACCTTCTCGAGACCATAATGATCGCGGTTCAGGATACGTTCGGCACGCTTCAGATCGTAATTGTCATCGGTGAATTCTTCCCAGGGTAATTCAAGCAGCAGGTCCAGGTAATTCATCGTCACCGAGTACTCCGCAGCAGCTGGATTGATACGGTTCAGGCGATCAATCTCCTTGTTGAACACCTCTTCCACCGCCTTGCTCCATTTTTTGTTTCGTGCGCGCTCGCGCATTTCGGAGATCTCCTTGTCGGGGGTGTTACCACCCAGTTCCTCCTGAATGGTCTTGAGTTGCTGATTGAGGAAATACTCGCGCTGCTGCTTGTCGAGATCCACCTTGACCTTGCTTTGGATCTGGTTCTTCAACTCGAGCATTTGCAATTCGCGGGTCAGGTGCTCCAACACCTTCACAGCGCGGTCCTTCAAATCATTCATCTCGAGCAGAGACTGCTTCTTCTCGACATCGGCATTCATGTTGGAGGAGATGAAATTGATCAGAAAAGAAGGGCTCTCGATATTCCGTATCGCAAAGCTGGCTTCGGTCGGGATATTGGGCGACTGCTGGATGATCTGCATGGAGATATCCTTGAGCGAATCGACAATCGCATTGAACTCCTGGTCCTTGTGGATGCGATCGGTATCTGAAAAGGCTTCTACACGTGCTTGCAGATACGGCTCCTCCTGAACGATATCAGCGATTTTAAAACGGCGCTTCCCTTGAATGATCACTGTGGTATTGCCATCGGGCATACGAAGCATTTTCAGAATTTGCGCAATGGTCCCGATGTTGTTCAGATCGGCCAGCTTGGGATCCTCCACACTCACGTCCTTTTGCGAAACCACGCCAATAATGCGATCCTTGGCATAGGCATCCTTGATGAGTCGGATTGATTTATCACGGCCCACGGTAATGGGAATCACCACACCCGGAAACAACACGGTATTCCGCAAAGGCAGCACCGAAACCAGCTCGGGAAGCTGCTCACTATTCATTTGTTCCTCGTCCTCGTTGGTAAGGAGAGGAATCAGTTCCGGCTCATCGTCGTGGATGGCCATCTGCCCTAACGGCAGGTCGTTATGATCGAATTGGGAAGACATGGGTCGTTTTGTGTCAGTTTGTCAGAAATAAGGGGTCCAGCCGGAAGAGCCGACCCCAAGTCAATCGGCGTGCCAGTCCGGGATTCAGTCCTCGGCCCGGGGATGCAACAGGGATACGTAAAGATG
>JBJTJB010000172.1:0-1062 GCA_046095245.1 Bacteroidota bacterium
GTTGTACAGGAAGTCATCGTTCATTACCGGACAGACTCAGGGTATTTGCTCCGATATCCGACGCCGTAATCCGGGTAAGACTGTCCACTGGCTACCGAATGGGGTCGATCGGGCCTTGTTGAATGCTCAGGCAAGGGAGAATTGGCGCGTAAAAGCTGGTTATGGTGACTCGGATTTTCTGGTCCTTTATGCGGGCATCATCGGGATTGCCCAGGGCCTGGATACTGTATTGGATGCAGCTAAACGGCTTCCATCCGACACCCGGGTTCGTTTTCTAATATTGGGTGAGGGACCGGAAAAGGACCGATTGATGCACCGGAAACTATCGGAAGGGATCCATCGTGTTGATTTTCCCGAAGCCGTTAAACGCGATACCATGCCCGATGTGATTCAGGCAATTGATGCGGCTGTGGTACCACTTAAAAAGATGGATCTCTTTTTGGGAGCCATACCCTCCAAAATTTTCGAGAATCTTGCGCTCGGTAAACCGATTATTCTGGGTGTAGATGGGGAAGCGAGAAACATCTTCATCAGCCAAAAGCCCTGCGGTGTTTATGTTGAACCGGAAAATGCTGAAGAACTTGCCCGCGCCGCTGAAGAACTGGCCGGAGATCCACTTCGGTGCATAGAGCTTGGAAAAAATGGGAAGTCACTTGTTGAGGAAAAGTTCTTGCGCTCATCCATTGCAGCCGATTTCGCTTCAATTGCGCAAGAGCACGTATCCATTAAATCGGATTCTACGTTATGATCAATACCGAGTCAAAAGTAAAATCCATCGTCCTGCCGCTTGCTTTGGCCCTTCTACCCTGGCAACAAACTGTCGGATTGGTTTTATTGTTCCTGTTTATCGGTTTTCAATTTTTTCAAAAGCAATACCGTGTAGAGGTTTGGAAACGACTTCTGGATATGAGATGCTGGGGTCCACTCCCACTGCTTTATGTTTGCTATGTTATCGGTTTGCTTTGGTCAACCAACCTGGCATATGGCGGGCGTGATCTGGAAACCAAATTGAGCCTGCTTGTCTTTCCGCTCTTGCTGCTTCCAAGTTTTCGAGAATCAAGC
>JBJTJB010000173.1:0-11555 GCA_046095245.1 Bacteroidota bacterium
GGAGGTGGGAGGCTTCAAGCAAAAACCAATGCAGGCACTGCGTGCCTTACATTTTCATTTGCAAAATTCGCTCAAGCGAGCTTGGCTCATCCTGCAAATGAAAAATGCCCCTTGCGGGGCATTGGTTTTTGCTTGGCGGAGAGGGCGGGATTCGAACCCGCGATAAGCTTTTGACCTATACACACTTTCCAGGCGTGCTCCTTCAACCACTCGGACACCTCTCCGGGAATACTCGTACTGTTTAAGCGGGTTGGGACTTGGCTCATCGACCTGATGAACAGGTTTTCAGGGCAAAGGGGGCATCAAACCGCGAAATGAGTGGCAAATATAGGCCTTTTTCGCTCATTTTCACCCACATGGATGCGGCTAGAGCTCCGATTTTACTGGACTATGCATGGCAGGGATTTCCTTACTTTGTGGCGCAATACACACCCCCTATGAAATCCATTAATTTCCTGCTCGGGCTTAGCCTTTCTGTCCTGTTCGGACTGAATGCCACACGCTCAAGGGCTCAATCCGTTTCCTACATTCCCGATTCGAGTTTCGATTCCAACGGACTGAAGAATTTCGTTCTGTTCAATACGATCGATCGCTTGTTCGATTGTGTTGTTTATCCCGATGGTCGAATCCTATCGGTTGGTTTAAGCAAGAACCCGAGCTCGGGTTATTTTGAACTCTGTTTTGTGCAGCTCCTTGATAACGGAGATCCGGATACGTCCTTCAGTGGGGATGGCTTTGCCTATGTAAGCATGGGTGCACAACAGTCCATTGGCGGTATGACACCCAAGCTGAAGTTTGACGCCAGCGGCCGTATCGTAGCCATCAACTCAGGTCAGGGCCCCTCCAGCTCCGATATCGATATGATGGTGTGTCGTCTGAATCCCAGTGGTTTTCTGGATCCTACCTTCGGAACAAACGGTGTCACCTTTGTGGACATGCTGGGTAGCGGAACGCAGCCCGATTTGGCCAGTGCCTTCGATATCGATCCCAACGGAAACATTTGGGTAGCCGGAGCAACGCGCACAGGCGGTACACCCCTCGATAATGATTTTGCTGTAATCAAGTTGAATGCGAACGGTGGTCTGGATCAGGCCTTCAATGGAACAGGAAAAAAACTGTTTAATCCGACTGGACAAGCCGAATTCGCCCGGGGTATCAAAGTGCAGGCCGATGGCAAAATTGTTCTGGCCGGAGAAGCTGGTGCCAATATGTATGTGATGCGTTTTGATGACACCGGATCGCTGGACTTGTCGTTTAATACTACCGGAACGATCCAGGTCGTTTTTGGTATCGGGACCGATATGGGTGCGATGGATTTCGATAACCTTGGCCGTATCGTAATTGCCGGAAATGCAACAACCTCTGCAAGCAATGTGGCGGTTGCACGGATTCTGCCAAGCGGAGCCTTCGCTCCCAACTTCGGTAGTATCGGAAAATATACCTTCAACATTGGAAACGCTGCAAGTACGGTCGCTGATATGCATATCCAATCTGATAACCGTATCATCGTGGGTGGCACCAATACGGTTACAGCCACAGCCAAGGATTTCCTGGCTGCACGGGTCGACACAACGGGAGTGATTGATATCACTTTCAACACCAATGGTTATTTTACGCAGAATGCAGTACTGGGTGCCGTGAACGAATTGGGTGGAGGTATGGCAGTGAGTGACAGTGGTAAGATCATTATCAGCGGCACCGTCGAATACAGTTCCGCCATCAACGAGGATATCGCCATCATACGCATGCGCCCGATTCCTGTAAGTCCCAGTGCAGTGCAGGAGGTTTCGATGAATGAAATCATGCGTGTTTCGCCCAACCCCTTCACGACAGACCTTATGGTGTCCAGCACGCAATCAGCCGATGCGGAGTTGACCGATTTGTCCGGTCGTCGGATCGCTGGTTTCAGTGTTGTAGAAGGAATCAACCGCTTTGCAATCGATAACATTCCTGCAGGGGCCTATCTGTTCCGCGTGCCCGGTTACGGCGCCATTCGTCTGATTCGCCATTAATCCCGCTTTTATCCGGTTAAGCTCATTTCCATGATACAAATCCCTCCGATTCCGGTGGAGCAGTGCAGCAGTAGCCGTCTGTCCGAAGTCGATTTCAATCAGCTGGAGTTCGGTAAGTACATGTCAGATCACATGTTGGTTTGTCATTATACCGGCAAGGAATGGAAAACTCCGGCCATCGTTCCTTATGGGCCCATCACCATGCAACCCACAGCACTTGCCTTGCATTATGGGCAAAGTGTGTTCGAGGGTATGAAAGCCTTCAGGCTGTCCGATGGCCGCGCATCGATTTTCCGCGTCCGGAAACACTGGGACAGGCTGCAGCGAACACTTGGCAGAATGTGTATGCCTCCGGTCCCATTCGACCTGTTTGAAGAAGGGCTGAAGCAGCTCGTTGCCCTGGATCGCAACTGGATCCCAACGGCCGAGGGGTCTTCGCTTTATATCCGCCCGCTGGTCTTTGCCACCGAAGACCGCTTCGGCGTCAAGGTCTCCGATGAGTACATGTTCATCATCATGACCGGTCCTGTGCCGCCGTTTTATGCCCGACCGCTTCGTGTAAAAATCGAAGACACATATAGCCGCGCCTGCAAGGGTGGAACCGGTGCTGCCAAATGTGCCGGAAACTACGGTGGAGCTTTTTATGCCACTCAACTCGCCCGTGAACTAGGCTTCGATCAGGTGTTGTGGACCGATCTTAGTCCCGAACTTCACATTGAGGAATCGGGTACCATGAATGTTTTTTTTGTGATTGGTGAAAAGGTAGTGACACCACCGCTTTCAGAAACCATTCTGGAGGGGGTGACACGCGACAGTGTGCTTACCTTGTGTGGCCAGCTGGGGATTGAAGTGGAGCAACGTCCAATCCCTGCCATGGAGTTGCTGCGTACGCATCGCGATGGCACCCTGCGTGAAGCCTTTGGAACCGGCACAGCGGCTGTAACCGCACCCATCTGTGCCATTGGCATTCGTGAAGCTACCATCGAATTGCCCGCTTATGGTGACGATGCGGTGTGTAGGCGCCTGTTTCGCGCCATGTCTGATATCCAACGCGGAATAGCACCCGATACCGAGGGCTGGCTAACCACGGTGTGATTACTCCACTATGCGTGCTACCCGAAAAGCGCGCGGTTCAGGAGATTTCTCCGCAGAGGTTCTCTTGCACGAGTTTAGCAACCTGTTTGGGCTTGCCAGGATAACGGCCAAGCAGTACCATCAGCTTTGTCAAGGCGGCTTCCGTGGTCATGTCTCGTCCGCTAATCACACCGATACGCTTGAGCTGTTGACTGGTTGCGTATTTGCCTTGTTCTACACTACCCCCGGCACACTGGCTTACATTCACAATAATCAATCCCCTTCGGATGGCCGCGTGCAGGCAATCGACAAAGGCCTTATCTGTGGGTGCATTCCCGCTGCCGTAGGTCTCCAGTACAACTGCTTTCAGTCCGGGTACGGCAAGCGAGTGCTGTAGCCACTGCTCCGTAATCCCGGGGAATATCCGGACCAGTCCGATATTGACTTCGAGTTCGGTGTGCACACTGAGTACCCTGCTTGTTTTTTTGGCAATATGATCGAAGTCGAAGTCCACATGTACGCCCACAGTTGCCAATGGCGGATAATTCAACGATTGGAACGCATCGAACAATTCGCTGGTGTATTTTTCGGCCCGGTTGCCGCGGAACAGGCGGTTGCTGAAGTACACACAGACCTCAGGGATTGATACCTTGCCTGCACAGATCTCAACGGCAGTGATCAGGTTACGCTTGGCATCGGTACGGATAGCTCCAAGCGGCAATTGCGATCCGGTCAGGATGACAGGCTTGCTTAAATTCTCCAGCATGAAACTCAACGCCGATGCGGTATAGGCCATCGTATCCGTTCCATGTAGAACAATGAATCCATCGTAATGCTTGTAGCGGGTCTGTATGGTTTTTGCAAGGCGGATCCAGAATGCAGGCGTGACATTGGAACTGTCGATTAACTCGTCAAATGCATGGTGATCGATGCGGCAACCCAGATGCTTAAGTTCAGGTACATGTTCGCTTACCCGTCCGAAATCGAAGGGACGGAGTACACCATTTCGGTCGTGCTGCATGCCGATGGTGCCGCCAGTGTAAATGATCAGGATTTTCTTCATAGTCGGAAGAGGTCGGTTGCGTTCTTGCTGGTGATTTCTGCAGCCTGTTGTGGAGTAATACCAATAACTTCAGCTGTTTTTTCCAGGATATGCAGGAGGTAGCCGGGTTGATTGCGCTTACCGCGATGTGGAACAGGCGCCAGATAGGGGCCGTCGGTCTCCAGTACGACGTGGTCGAGTCCGATGGAAGCAATGACCCGGTCGATGCCGGCATTTTTGTAGGTGATGACACCGCCAATGCCGAGGTAAAAACCGAGATCGATCATGGCTTGTGCTTGCTCGATACTTCCACTGAAGCAATGAAATACGCCCCGTAAGCCCGGTAAATTGAGGTCGCGGAGGATGGAGATGACCTCATCATTGGCCGACCGCGTATGCAAGGCAACGGGCAAATCGAATTCATGGGCCCAGGTGAGTTGGGTGCGCAAGGCGTGTTCCTGCTGTTGGATGAATTCCAGGCTCCAGTGTTTGTCCATGCCGATTTCACCCACGGCAACATAGGTTCCGCTTTCGAGAAGGCTGCGTACTTCGGCAAGTTGCTGCTCCACCCCCGCGTTCACGTAGCAGGGATGCAAACCCATCATCGGCAGGCATACACCGGGGTACTCACGGCAAAGGGTCTCCATTCCGGCCACCGAATCCAGATCGATATTCGGCAACAGGAACGTTTTTACACCGGCCTTGAGCGCCTGGTCAATCAGTGATTTTCGGTCGCCCTGGTACTCATCTGCATACAAATGGATATGCGTATCGATCACCTGCATGCGGCGAATTTACTTAAGTTTGATACGCTGTTTCCCCTTACACCGTGCCTAAGTTCCTCCTTGTTCGCTTCAGTTCGATCGGCGATATCGTGTTGACTTCGCCCGTGATCCGCAACCTCAAAGCGCAGGTGCCGGGAGTGGAGCTGCATTACCTCACCCGCAAGGCCTACAGGCAGGTGTTGGAGCACGATCCCCGGATCGACAAGCTCTGGTGTACCGATGGAGGAATCAGTGATGTGATTGAGGAATTGAGGGCCCAGCGCTTTGATGCCATCATCGACCTGCATCACAACCTGAGGAGTCTGAAGCTGAAGCGTCGGCTTTCCGTCCCCTCCTTTTCGTTTCCGAAGCTCAACATCGAGAAGTGGTTGCTCGTGAACCTGCACATTAACCGCATGCCGGCCACGCATATTGTCGATAGGTATATGTCAACGCTCAAGTCTTTTGGTGTGCACAACGATGGCAAGGGTCTCGACTTCTATACGCATCCCGATGCCCACCAGGTCCTTGATCGTATCCCGTCAAGTCACCGGAATGGATTTGTAGCCATTGCAATCGGAGCGCAGCACTCCACCAAGATCATGCCCAGTGAAAAAATCGCACACATTGCGAATTTGAGTGGATTGCCAGTGGTGTTGCTCGGTGGCAAGGAAGACCGCATCCGGGGTGCACAAATCGAATTGATTTTGCAGCAGCAGGCCTGGAACACCTGCGGGCACCTTACCTTGAGTGAATCAGCCGAACTGATCCGCGCATCGCGTGTTGTGTTAAGTCATGATACCGGTCTTATGCATATCGCAGCCGCTTTTCGCAAGCCCATTGTTTCCGTTTGGGGAAATACTGTTCCTGCATTCGGAATGACACCTTACATGCCGGGCGAGGAGCACAGGTCGTTAAAGGTGGAAGTGGAGGGACTTCGTTGCAGGCCCTGTACGAAAATCGGTTACGATCGTTGTCCCAAGGGACATTTTGATTGCATACGCACCATCAATGACCAGTTTGTTGCCAAGGCATTGACTTCGGCCTGGTCAATGTAGGGGTCAGGACTTTACAAAAAGTGCTTTAAGCTCTGTGGCATCTTCTGCGGCCAGTTTTCCGGCTAAAATCAAGGCAAGTTGTCTGCGCCGTAATGCTCCCTCAAAGCGCATCTGCTCCTCTTCCGATTCCGGAATCAATCCCGGTACATGGATAGGGTTGCCCAATTGGTCAACCGCTACAAATGTGTAAATTGCTTCATTGCACTTTGATTTTTTCTGACGCATGGTGTCTTCCACCCATACATCAATAAAGACCTCCATCGAGGTATTGAAGGATCTGGACACCTTGGCCTGAAGCGTAACGATGTCGCCCAGCTTGATGGGCTGGTTGAAAGAGACGTTGTTTACAGATGCAGTCACTACGATGCGTCCGCAGTGCCGGTGGGCTGAAATGGCAGCGGTGATGTCCATCCAATGCAGCAATCGGCCTCCCATCAGGTTGCCGAGAACATTGGTGTCGTTGGGGAGGACGATTTCCGTCGAAACGGTCACCGATTCTTTTGCGGTTTTGGCTTGCATGCTACAAAGGTAGCCCGAACGCACGGCCCTTTGACTTTCACCCGAATAGGTGATGAAGAAAAGGCTTGCAGGGTTCAAAAACTAAACGTAATTTGCCATGTGGGCATAGTAATGTGTATTTAGCCCCAATTTAGTCTAATCTATTGACCCTAAACCAAATAGAAATGAAAACGAAGGCATGGAATTCATCGTTGCACCCCATACGGGTGGCGATGTTGCTGGCATTAGCCACCGCGTTCGCACCGCTAAACCTAAAGGCACAGTCCCTGGTATTGGACTTTGAGCAGCCCTATCAATCCATCAATTGGAGCGAAAATGGTTACAACTGGTCAGCGATGTCACCAGGTGGAATAACCTTTGGCAATGCTGCACTGGGTTCCTTCAAATTCGAAATGCCTGCCGGAACAACCGAGTTGGAAGCGTGTGCTGCATTCAATTTGTTTTCATTCCAAATCCGCACCAGCGAAATGCCTAGTGGTGTTGGAAACCTCACTGCCAGTTTCCTTGGTGACAATAACGTCATTTTATATACGATGGACCTTACCCAGTTGGTGAATGGATCCCTCAATTCGTATGTAACGGTCTCGAGTAGTGCACAAGGAATCCGTAAGATCAGATTTCAGCACAGTGGCGATCCTACCGCCAACGGCCAGGGAAAGATTTTTCTCGATGCAGTGATGTACGACCTGACCGGTATTGTTTGTATTCCCCCAAGTGCGAATATTGGAATTCCAGCAGTGGTAGGTTCTCTTTACCAAACCACTACGATCTCATTATCAAACTTTGGTGGTACGTGTTTGTCATTTCAGTGGCAGGTTAATGAGGGGAATGGACAAGGCTTTGTCAACCTTGATCAGCCGAATTTTTTTGGACCACAGGGCCCAGACTTATTCATCACGCCTGATAATGCCTCTTTTTCTGGAAATCAATATCGGTGTGTTGTGACCGGAACCTGCGGTACCGTGATTACAGATACCACGACCTTCCTGTTCAACACATGTAATTTCAATCCTACCATTACCAGCAATAAACCCTCCAATACCTGGTGTCAGGGTGAGGTGATTACATTGACCTCCTCAGCAGGGGATGCGTATTCCTGGTTCAATGAAGCTACATCACAAAGCGTATCCTTGCTGGCTGGTGGTACCGGTCAAATCGTTTACTCTGTCGTAGTTGACAGTGCCGGATGTCAGGGTGTGGCAAGTATTGAGGTGAACACATTTTCTCCTCCTCAGCCGCTTGTTTATGGTGATTCCATCGTGTGCTTTGGATCTCCAGCCGAGTTGTATATCAATGCCAACGGGCCCGAAAGTGAGTACTTCGGTGCAGGGGCGTTCACTTTCCCAATAACCCAGGACACCGTCTTTAATTATTCGGTTACCAGTCCAAGTGGCTGCTCCGCTTCGGGCTCACAAAACCTGTATGTGAATCCCGAAATCACAATCGGCGGGGTACAGGTTACACCACCCAGCTGCCCGAGTTTGTATGATGGTTCGGTCATTGTGAATGGCATTGATGGTGGAGTAGCTGGCGGCCAAACATACACCGTATTGTTGTATTCTAACCTCGGTTCCTACAGCACCACCAACGACACGATCTGGGGTGTGCAGGAGGGAGATTATACCCTCATCGTATACGATGAAACGTATTGTTCCGTATCACAGGCACTCAGCATCGAGGCCGTTAATACGCTCTCTGCAACACTTTCACCCGTCTCGCAGGCGACCTGCTCCAACTCAGCCGATCTTACCTTGCAAGTTAGTGGCGGAACCGGTCCCTATACGTTTACGCTTACGGATCCCGGTCTGGATGGATATCTCTTTTCCGTTCAGTTGTTGGATACCGATACGACCTTTTCGGTAGGTCCCGGAACCTACTTCGCCACTGTAACCGATTCCACCGGCTGTGAATTTTATACTTCCTCTGTGTCGGTCCTTGGAGTGGACTTGCCGCCTCCCGTCATTCAGGCTGAAGGCGGTAGTACGCTCTGTTCCGGCTCGTCCAAAGTCTTGTCGGTTCTTGGAAATGGCGGTAGTGCATTGCACTTCGATGGGGATGATGACGTGGTTTTCGGAACAGTCGATGACTTGCCGATTGGATACTCCGAGCGGACGGTTGAAGCCTGGATTCGCCCCACAGATTCACTGCAGACCAACAGTACGCTGGTGACCTATGGCGCAGCCGTTAATGATAACATCGCATATGTGCGTTTACTTTACTTGGGAGGATATGTGGCGATGACCACCGGGTATGATACCCTGTTTAGTCAGCAAACCATTCCCACCAATGCCTGGACCCATGTGGCTTTCACGCTACAAGGCAGTGCAATTGCAAATTTCCTCGTGAATGGTATTGTTCAGAGTGGAAATGAATTGGGTTTCAACACACCCTTTTCACAAGTACACATTGGTAACGATCCAGGTGGGAACTCCGGCTTTGAGGGCGATATCGATGAAGTCCGCATATGGGATGTTTACCGTACGGACGGCCAAATTCAAATCGGCAGTCAATACTCGGTCGATACCGCAACGGCAGGCATTGTATTGAATTTACGTTTGGACGAGGCCTCAGGAGCAACTACAGCCAATGCCCAGTCGCCATTTGCTGCGCCCTTCTCGATTACCGGTGCCTCCTGGATTGCTACGGGTGCACCACTGAACAGTGGTTATACAAACTACTCCTGGAGCAATGGTGCCAGTTCCGCGGCCATCACAGTCAATGCGGCCGGAACATATACGGTTTCAGCATCCAATGCCTCGGGCTGCTCCGCCACTGCAAGCGGCGTCTCTTTGACTTCCATCGTTTGCATTCAGCCGTATTATCCGCCACCCAGCGGCGGCAAGGTGCTAAACCTGATTGGTCCTGAGCTGGTATCTCTGTTCATTAACCAAGATTCGATCGTTCCCGACTCCGTTGAATTTATATACAACATTCAGCAGGATTCCGTTTACATTGAGGTCATTGTTGATGCCGGACAATTCGATACGACCCTGGCTTTACTTCAAACTGCCCCCTACGGCTTGACGGACACCATCAGCAATGGCGAGAACGAGTTCATCATTACGGGCAAGTTCCCCATCGAAAATCTGCTTAAGCTGGACAGCCTTCCGCAATTGATCAATTACGTAAGGCCCTACTACCCTCCGGTTTCTGCGGTAGGTGTTGCGTTAACAGAAGGTGATAAGTCGATGATTTCCGATTCGGCCCGCGCAGCATTCGGTCTTTCCGGAGCGGGCATCAAGGTGGGAGTCATCAGCAACAGTTACAATACCATCTTGGGTAACCCGGCCCAAATCGATGTGCTGAATGGCGATCTTCCGGGAGCCGGAAATCCCTTTAGCCGTACAGCTCCTGTCCACGTTCTCAAAGATTTCCCCTACGGCTCGGCTTCCGATGAGGGACGCGCCATGCTTCAGCTTGTTCACGATGTTGCACCCGATGCCGAACTCGCTTTCCGCTCAGGATTTATCAGTGCAGGCGATTTTGCCGAGGCCATCCGCGAATTGAGGGATGCCGATTGCGACATCATTGTGGATGACGTTACTTACATCACGGAGCCATTCTTCCAGGACGGACTTGTGGCTCTCGCCGTTGATGAGGTGAAAGCCGACAGTGTAGCCTATTTCTCATCTGCAGGGAATTACGGTGCCCGCTCGTATAGTGCGGTATTTAATCCAGCACCTGTACCTACGGGATTCACCGGAACCGCCCACAATTTTGGTGGTGGCGATATTTTCCAGTCCCTTACACTGGCACCCGGTAACTATACCATCGCCCTCCAATGGAACGATTCCATTTACTCGCTGGGGCAGCTACCCGGTGCAACCCATGACCTGGATATTTATCTGGTAGATGATGCCGGAGTGCCTCTGTTCGGCTTCAACCGGAAAAACAACTGGGGTGATCCGATCGAAGTCCTTCCGTTTACTGTTTACGGAACCTCAACCATCAATGTGATGGTGACTAAAACATGGGGACCGACCAATGTTGAATTCAAATACATCATTTTCCGTGGCGAAGCTGTAATCAATGAATACAACAGCGGCACGGCAACCTGCGTAGGACAAGCCAATGCGGCCGGTGCCATGGCAGTAGGCGCGGTACTCTATTCCAATACTCCGGCCTTTGGTGTATCGCCTCCAACTCCAGCAGGATTCTCATCCACCGGGGGTGCTCCGGTTCGCGGTGTGGTCAGAAGCAAGCCTGACTTTATGGCGCCCAATGGCGGAAACACAACGGTTCAGCTTGGCGCCCCCAACATTGATGGAGATGCTTTCCCGAACTTTTTCGGTACTTCAGCCGCGGCACCTCACGCTGCCGGTGTGGCGGCCTTGTTGATGGAGGGTCGACAGAAATTCTTCAGTCAATACCTGCGGCCGGATAGTCTTCGTGCCTTACTCAAATCGACGGCACTTGATATGGGTGATCCGGGTTTTGATTTTAAAAATGGATCCGGTCTGATTCAGGCCGATGCAGCGCTCGAGACCTTTGCACAGCCACGGCCGGTCATCACACAACTGGTGCCGCCTAGCCCGACAGATACGCCGGGAACAGCCCCAATGACCGTTGAGATTCTCGGGAATTACCTCCGTCCTACATCGTACATCAAATTGCGTGAAGACACCATATATCCGGTGTATGTAAGTGATTCGAAACTGATGGCAACGATTCCGGCCTTTTCCGGAAACCCACCGCTTACGGTGTACACCCCCCCCATTACTCCAAGTGTACTCGATGGTGGTACTTCCGATACGCTGTACTTCTTCCCCGAAGTGAAGAAAAAAGTGCTCGTGATTGCCAACAACAAGACCAAGCGGTACGGTGAGCAACTTCCCGAATTCACGGCCACCATTTTGGTCGATAGTGTGCCTTACCAGAACCTCGGACTTACACTTGCCGATCTGGGACTTGAGTCGCTTGGTTTCAATACACCCTGCACTCAATTCAGCAACGTAGGTATCTATTTCATTCAACCTGTAATCCCTGCGCCTGTTTCCGATGACTCCGGTAGTATCGTACGTGCTGAAGTGTACACCTTCCAGGCGGTAAATGGCCTCCTGTTCAACAACAAAATGCCTTTGACAAT
>JBJTJB010000174.1:0-1280 GCA_046095245.1 Bacteroidota bacterium
CGCTGGTACTGCTCCACTTCGGCAATCAGTTCGTTCTTCTTCGTCAGGTTATCGCCCTGAGAGGCGTCCTTGTCGGCGAAGTGCAGGTTTTTGCGCTCGAAATAGGCATCGCAAGCTTTCTTGAAACGCTGCCACACCCGCTCGTTCTTATCGCCGGCCGGACCGATTTTTTTCCATTCCTGCTGCAAGCGCACAAACTCGTTGGTGGTTTGCTTCCAGTCGTTGCTGCCCGAGAGGGCTTCGGCCTGCACGCACAGCTCCGTTTTAGCCTGGTAATTGGCCTGGTGCTCCTGCTTTTTCTGCTTGTAGAAGGTATCCTTGCTGCGGAAAAACGCATCGGACACCGCCTTGAATTTCTGCCACACACTCTCGTTGTGTTCTTTTCCGGCGGGACCGATCTTGCGCCATTCGGCCTGCAGCTCGAGCAATTGCTTCAGACCTTCCTGCCAGTCCTGGTGACGGGTATATCCTGCCTGCACAATCGCTTCGGCTTTGGCAATCAGTGCCGATTTGGCGGCGTAATTGTCGTCAAAAAACTTGCGCTGCCCTTCCAGGTAACCACGCTTGTTTTCGTACACCTTATCGACCGCTGCTTTAAAACGCAACCAGATTTCGGTCCGCTTTTCGCGCGGCACCGAACCGATTTCGCGCCACTTCATCTGCAGGGCCTGCATGCCTTGCAGGGCCTTGTTGAGTGAAGGCTCGAGCAGCAGTTCCTCGGCGCGCTCGCAGAGTTGTAGCTTCATCTCGAGGTTTTTCCGCATCTCGAGGTCCTGCAGCTCACGGTTGAGCCGGATGAACTCATAGAAACGGTCGCTGTATAACTTAAAGGTGAGCCAGAGGTCGTTGGCCTGCTGGGGCGGCACCGGACCGATGGCCCGCCAGCGGGCCTGCAGCTCATGAAACTCGTTGAAGGCCTTGGACATATCCTCCTCTTTCTGGAGGATTTCGCGCATCTGGTGCAGGATGGCTGTTTTTTGCTTCAGGTTTTCGGCCTTGGCTTTTTCCTGGCCCTGCACATAATCGGCGCGGCGTTTTTGCCAGCTCTTGTAGGCGTTGAAAAAGCGCTCTTCCAGGGCATCGCGGTACTCGAATTCCTCGCGCACGCCTCCATTTTCGAGGAAGGCGGCCAGGGCGGCATCGCGCTCCTGATTAAACAGGGCCTGGAAGGCATCGCGGGCATTTTGCACCCGGTTTTTGTAGGCATTCACATCCTGTTCGCGGCTGAATGCTTCCATTTTGATGGCCAGGTCCTCCTTGGAGAGCTGACCGAACTGCTC
>JBJTJB010000175.1:0-1704 GCA_046095245.1 Bacteroidota bacterium
GTATCATTATATCCGCCTATTCGCCAACGCCTCCAGCATCGTGACGGGCGAAAAAACCGACGAGCACTCTACCAACATCCGCTACATAGAAGGTGCCATTGCACTACGGGGGTTCAGTCAGCACCCCTGGCTGGGTAACGGAACGGTAAGTGCCCAATTCCAGGGTGGATTCCGTGGATTTTTTGGATACTTCTATCCAGGTGATGTTGGTATATTGGGCAACCTGTTTGTATACGGATTGATTGGTACGATCGTATTCTACATCCCCTTCCTGCTTGCGCTTCGCTGGTCCCTGCAAATGCGAAACTACTCGCCGGCTTTCCTGATGACCTGCACCTATGCCCTGCTCTTTGTATTCCTCGACATGCTGACTGCGGCAGTCAACATCAAATTCATCGGGTTACAAGCGTTCTGCTTCGCCGTGATTTACTACTACCGATTCACCGCTTATCCTGCATTCCTGCAAGCACAATCCTCCTCCGATGATCCTGTGGGGTCCACTGTGTGAAGCTTTTCATTGTGTATTTTTAATTTCAAAACCAATCGTGAACAGCGTCCGCACCAGTACTACCTTCTTTATTCTTGTTGCCTTTCTATCCTGTGCAGCCTGGCAATGCACACCAACAGCAGGCTCTAACAAGGGACTTCAAAAGGGAAATGCTGCCACTGTGCGGTCTGGCAACACGTTACCGATCAAGTGGCCCTGGAGAGGCGTGAGCATTGAATCCAGGTACACGCGGCCCGACGAAATCCCCTATCTGGCTTCAACGGGCCTCAATTTCATCCGTATCCAAATCAAGTCCGACAAAAGAGCACTACGCGAAAACAGCCCGGCTCAATCGTCTTTTCAAGCGGAATTGCTCTGGGTCGACAGTATTCTTGATGCCATTCGTTTCGCAGGCATCACCTCCATGATTGCCTTCAACAATCCGGTACTTGATCCGAATTCGAAAATCGACAAGACCACTGCCTCATTCTGGAAATCAGGGACGGAACTCGACTCGGCGCAGCGACTGTTCAATCAGATTATCAAGCGATACAAAAACAAGGGAGAAGAGCTTGCAGCCTATGAATTCATGAGCGAGCCCGTTATCCGCAGTGCTGCAGGTGGCATCAATCCTCCAGGACTCGAAACATTCTCCGGCCGGATTTTAGACAACCTGCGTGCGGTTGATACGACCCGATGGATGCTGTTATCGACCGGACCCTGGGGTAAACCAACCAATTACGAAGGGTTCAAGCCCTATGCCTTCCGCGATTCAAAGGTATTTTATGGTGCACACATGTACCTGCCGGATGCGTATACACACCAAGGTGTGCGCGACAGGCCGCTTGGCGTTTCATACCCCGGAATCATCCGGGGCGAACGTTGGGATGCCCGTCGTCTGGCACAAAGTCTGCGAGCATTGCGCAGCTTCTCCGAAAAAAACGGATATCCTGTTTTCATCGGTGAATTTCAAGCGGTTCGTTGGGCTCCCAATGCAGACCTCTGGGTAAAAGATGTCTCAACATTGTTTGAAGATTATGGATGGTCGTGGGCGTATTTCGCCTACGGTGCAGGGCAGCATTTCTGGGACCCATTCTATAATCACAAAATCGGTGGCAAGGAAAAGAATCTGAAATACGTCGGTCCGGAAACTCCTGTATGGAAGTTCATGTGCACCCAATTCGACAAGAACCGGCAGCCCTGACATGGAGAAAAAC
>JBJTJB010000176.1:0-1702 GCA_046095245.1 Bacteroidota bacterium
CTTACATACTGATCCAAAAAACGCGAAGGGATTCCTCACCAACTGCCTCAAAGAAACCATGAACGCCATACGTCAAATTCTTCGCTACAGCCAACCCCTGCGGCCATTTCTCCTCGGAGAGCAAAGCCAGGCCGAGGAGCCTGAAATCCTGAGTTTGTCGCTTGAATTCGAACCTGCCGGTAAGTTGCTTGTGGAGGTCCGCCACGATCAGCATGGCAATCCGGAGGAGGTGCATCGGTTTACGTATAACGATGCCGGTTATGTGATCAATCATGAGATGCATTTGCCACAAGAGAGTATCCTTGAGCGATTTGTGACCGAACGAAACGCCAATGGTCTTCCCTTGAGGGTGCAAAAATTCTACGGTGACGATGCCGGTGAATGTGTTGAAACGACGTATGCCGAGCATGGGCATCCGGTCCGGATCTATCGGACCGACGCTGACGGGGAGTTCGAGGAGGAAGAAATTCTCACCTACAACAGTGAGTCACGGCTTGTTAAGCGCGAACTGAAGAATGCTGCCGGTGAAATCACCATCACCACCATCGAATACAACGACCAGGGATTACCGAAGTCTGAAACAGAAAGTGACTCAAACGGCAAGGTCATTTCGACCACTGTTTTTACATACGATATGGAGGACAGGGAGGTGAAAGTGGTTCATTCCAATGCGGATGGGAAGGTCCTCTCTTTATTCGAATCGCAATACGATCAAACGGGTCGGTTAATTGCCCGTACATCGAAGACCTTTTATATCCGAATTTCAAGTTTCCAGTATGATGATGCAGGTCGGCTGGTCGAGGAATCCCTATCCGATGAAAATGGGTTTGTGATATCCCGAAAACAACGTGCTTTTGATGACGAAGGACAGCTCCTGGAGGAAGTGGTGTATGAAACCGACCTGACCCGTGCCGGGCGGGATACGCACATCCGCCACCGTTTTGAACAGGTGTTCTTCAGTTGAAAACCGGAGAGGGGGATTGCTTGTTTAGAAGGGAAATTGATTCATTGCCATGGCCTATAAAAATCTCCAGGAATTTATCGCCCGGCTGGAAGCTGAAGGTGAACTGGTGCGTATTCAGGAGAAGGTAAATCCCCACCTTGAAATCAGCGAAATCACCGATCGGGTTTCCAAGCAATACGGCCCTGCATTGCTGTTTGAAAACACAGGCACTGATTTCCCCATTCTCATCAATGCGATGGGTACAGAACGGCGAATGGCGATGGCTTTGGGCGTTGAGCGTCTTGATGATGTGGCGGCTGAAATCGAATCGCTTTTCAAGTTGATTACCGGCCCCAAACAGGGTTTCATGGATAAACTGAAGGTGCTTCCCCAGTTGGGGGCAATTGCATCCTGGATGCCCAGGGAGGTCAGTGGTCGTGGTGCCTGCCAGGAGGTGGTGATGTCCGAGCCCGATCTCCGTAAACTTCCGGTGCTCACCTGCTGGCCCGAAGATGGCGGACCTTTCGTAACACTGCCGGTCATTCAAACCCGCGACCCACAAACCGGAATTCGCAATGTGGGCTTATACCGTATGCAGGTTTTTAACCCAACCATGACCGGCATGCACTGGCACAGACACAAGGTTTCCGCCCGGCATTTCAACGAATACAAGCGTTTGGGTAAAAAAATGCCCGTCGCGGTTACCATTGGAGGTGATCCTGCATTGACGTATGCGGCCACAGCTCCCTTGCCCGATGG
>JBJTJB010000177.1:0-1679 GCA_046095245.1 Bacteroidota bacterium
GATCCGTTCGGTGTCAGAGCTCGACAATGATCCCGATGCTTGGGATGAAACTCGTGTTCGAGGTGTTTTCCAGTTCCTTGGTCAGGTAGCGTGTGGGGTCCTGGGGGTCGGTTACCGGACTTCCGTTCTGATCGCGCACAACCGTAATGTAAGGTTGGAGTTCGGTTGGGGTGTTGAGCAGATTCTGAACGTCGAAGTACACATCGAGTGACCAGCCTTTGAAATAGTATTTCTTGTCGATTCTGAAGTCGAGCTGGCTGAATGCTCCTGTCCGCAGCGTGTTCAAGGCCTGTTTGTCGCGAAGTCCCTGGCCGGTCAGATCCCAATTGGCCTTGAGCGATGATTCGGCCACATCGTAGGGTGTGTATGGCGCCCCGCTGTTGTAACGGAAACGTATGCCGGTCTCCCAGTTTTTTCCGAATGTCTTGCCTGTGGTGAGGCTGAAGGTGTGCCGGAAGTCCCAGCTGGAGGGTAGGTATGTGTCGTCCAGGTTTGTAAAACGGCTTTCGGCGTAGGTGTAAGCCAGCAACCCGTAAAACCCTTTGTATAGTTTTTGCTGAAAAAGGAATTCGATTCCCTTGGAAAAACCTTTGGAACGTGAATCGGCCGGTTCATTCCCCACTACGCCGAAGTCACTGCCCAGGTTGGCGATAGAGACTGAGTCGTCAAGGCCGAATGGATAGTCGTTGTATTGTTTATAAAACACTTCTACGCTGAACCTTCCGTTCTTGCGGGTCAGGTATTCGGCCCCAGCCACATAATGGTCAGCGCGTATGTACTTGATGTTGGTGTTTGCCAAGGTCCCATCGTTGTGTCTAAATCCCAGGATGGTATATGCCGGAAGCTGGAAATACCGGCCGGTGTTGGCACTCAGGGTGATGCGTTCGGTAATGGATTTCGAAATCGAAATTCGTGGCGACAATTGATCCAGCGGGTCACGCATATTCACCCCGAAGGTGTTTGCGTCCATCCGTACTCCCCCGCTAATTACCAATCCGGAGGCCGGAAAGGTCTTGGTTAGCTGTGCAAAGGATCCGTATTTGTAAAACACAATTCTGGAGTCATAATTCACTTCACCAACAAGCGGGATGAGGTTGAACGTAGTGTTGGTATAAGTTGCTTCTTCTGCATTCACTCCCAAGTTGAACTTCCAGGTTCCGGCGATACGGGTGTTTTCAAACCGGAATTTGTTTTCAATTTCCTGTGAATTATAGTCCAGGATCAGATTGTTGTCTGTTGACTCATCGTTGTTGAAGTATTTCACCGCCTGGTTGTTCAGGTGGTTCCTGCTCATGACGAATGTGCTGAACGAATTGGCGCTGTATCGTTTGTAACTCGCACCGACCGTGTAGCTCCATTGCGAGTTTTCCGGGATGTTTCCGAGAATGTATTGCTGGGATTCAGTTTCATTGGCTTCACGGTTCAGCGCGAACTGGTCGTATGAGCCAAGTCCGATGAAGTTGAACTCCTGTTTGTTGTCGGGTTTGTATTTGTATTTGAACTGAAAATCGTTGTATGTGGGTAAAAAAGGCAATTCAAGGGCGGCGAAGAGGAATTGCAGGTAGGATCGGCGGTATGATGCAATAAAGTTCGAATGATCACCGATGCTTCCATCGATTGTTGTGGCAAGATCAGTTGCGCCCAATGCGAACGATACCCCGGTCTTGTCGGCTCTGCCT
>JBJTJB010000178.1:0-7658 GCA_046095245.1 Bacteroidota bacterium
GGCCCAGGGTGTGCAGGGTGCATATCTGGCCACCACTCCAACAGTATATGTGTACGAGAATCTGACCGGTTTTCCCAAGGTGATGATCGATAACCTTACCGGGAATTCGGCCATTATTGCAAACTATTTTGCGAATGCCGGGATACCTGCTTCGGCCTACCGGATTGGATCTCCCGTTCAGCTGACACCATGCGATGATTTGTGGGCGAATCCCCATGCCGATCCCACCTGGGCCGATCACAGCCCGCTTTACAATTGGATGCTCAACAACAACGGAAATATCTTTTCTCAATGCCACGCAGTCTCCGTTATCGAAAACCTGAAAAATCCGGCCAATACGGCTCAAACCATGAATTACCTCACTACGGCTGGGGTAAAGTGTTTTAGCGGTGGTCAAAGTAACGGTGGAGCAGCATGCGGTGTAAGTGAAACACATACCAATACGGTGGGTCCCGGTCCTTATCTGTATCGTACTGCTATTGATCCGGTCCTTCAGTTTTATGGCATCGCCCATACAGCCTGCCAAAACGGCTCCGAGCAGTATTTTATTCCGCTCTCCACATCGCAATGGCGCAGTACGAGCCGCAAGGTAATTACAGCCAACGTGAATAGTTCCGTCACAAGTCAGGAGGGAGTCTTTTCGGTTTATGGTCCGGCGTATGGCAACACAAGTTTAGGATACGTAATGTACATGGGCGGCCATACCTTTACGGGAAGTGGCTCGGCAGAAGAACAGATAGCGGCTCAACGGGCATTCTTCAACTATTGCCTCCTCGTCGGCAGAAAGAAACAGTTCAATCTGGTGAGCACCAGTATTACGGGCACCTACACTGCCGGTACACCTGCTCCCCTCAGTATCAACGTAACGGGAGGTACACCACCATACCAATACAGCTGGACCAGTACCATGGCGGGGACATTCAGTCCAACGAACGCGGCCTCTACCACATTCACGCCTGCTCAGATGTCGACCAACCAAACGGGAACCATCACGGTTACGGTCACCGATGCCTGTAACCGCATCATCACGCAAATCATCAATGCATCCTCTATCGGAACTACCTTGCCGGTGAGGTTGCTGGATTTCGAAGCGGTCCGCAATACCGATCGCGTGGTGTTGAATTGGTCAACCGCCACCGAAATCAATAACGACTATTTCACCATTAGCCGCTCGGTTGATGGAAACCTGTTCACACCGGTTGCAGTTTTAGACGGAGCCGGAAACAGCACTCAGATTCGTGAGTACTCTGTTACAGATGCACAGGCTCCTCAGTCGGATGTGTATTACCGTTTATCACAAACCGATTTCGATGGAAGCACCGAGCATTTTCATCCGGTTGTGGTGAAGTCTTCAGGACCTGCCCATTCACTATCCATTTTCCCGAATCCGGTCAGCCGACAGGCGAATGTGCTTGTGAAATCTCCTTTTCAGGGTGTGGCATATCTCGAACTCTGGAGCACGACGGGGCGTCGTATGCTCTCGCGACCGGTTGTGTTAAATGCTGATGCCGAGCAGATTCTGCTCGATGAAATCGATCAGATGCCGGCAGGTAAATACATCCTGCGACTAAGCTTTGAGGGTGACTACATTGCCAGTACGGTCCTGCTGAAGGCCTTTTAATCAATCGCCTTACACATACACAGTTTATCAAGAAACCGTCGGAAAATCCCGGCGGTTTTTTTGTTGCGTTTCTCTGTATCGTTGGAAAGTTTTTTCCGTCTACGGATTTATCAACCCATTCACAATTAAATTAACTAATTGATATTCAGTATAATAAAATTATTCGTGTAACACAATTTTGGCTGTTTCGCTCAAAACTTTTTTACATTTGTCGCATAAGTTAACATTGTCATTCAACCCGTTAAGTAACCTGCAACCCAAAAATCTCCTGGCCGTCCGCCGATGAAAACGCCCAAAAAGGCAGCAAAGCCTGCAGCAGACAAGTCGAAGAAATCCGCTCCTTCCGCCAAGGTGCGCAAACTGGAGCCTCTCGGTGCCAAATCATCACGCAGTGCATCCTACGATGATAACGACGAGGAGGATGACGTGGACGGAATGGAGCCGGATGTAGTTGAAGACAACTTCAAAGGGTTCGATGATCTTTACGACGACGAGGACGACGATATCTGATCAGGCCCCTTTGTACAATGCCCCGCCAATGTGGTTCCTGATTGATCCCGTGGCATCCGACAATACATTGTAGTTTCCGGTGCTGAACAAAGCTCCCAGAAAAGCGAACACGACAGCTTCTTTGAAGTCGGTAAGCGTATCGTCGGGCACAACGATGTTGGTTTTTGTGTGTTCCCGTATTCGGCCGATCAGGTAGGTATGGTGTGCACCTCCTCCGGTAGTCAACACGCGGGAGCTATTGGACAGTTCTTGAAGGGCTTTTCCTGTTTCAATGGCAATCAGTTCGCAAACCGTAGCCGACAAGTCGTTCACTCCACCTTGGTTGAGCAAGGGTGCTACTTCCTGTTCGAACCACTCGCGGCCGAGCGATTTCGGTGGTGCCTGGTGATGGTAAGGGAGTGCCACTAGGGTTCGCAGCAGCTCCTGATCAACGGAACCACTGCGGGCAAGTTCGCCGCCTCTGTCATATGGCAGTCCCATTCTTTCGGCCAGATGATTCAGGGCCATATTGGCAATACTGATGTCCCATGCTGTCCGTTTTCCGCTCAGCTGCATCGATACGTTGATGATTCCACCGATGTTGAGGCATGCCGCGTAATCTCCAAAGAGGAGTTCGTCTCCGATGGGTACAAGCGGTGCACCTTGTCCACCCAGTGCGATGTCTTTACTCCTGAAATCGCACACCGTATCAATTCCGGTAAGGGCTGCGATGCCGGCGCCGGAACCGATCTGTACGGTGTAGTGCTGCCCGGGATTGTGAAAGAGCGTATGGCCGTGCGATGCAATCAGACCCGGTTTCTCCGGTGTTTGAGCCATGAACTCTTTGATGCAGGAGCCATAATAAGATCCCAAGTCCGCATGTATTTTGAAAATAGTCCGGGCATCGGCGTTATACAGATCGCTGAGCGTCCGTTTCCACGCCTCGGGGTAGGGCAGGGTGACTGCGCGGTGCAACTGATAATCCCAGCGGTTATCGGAATACACAAAGCTGCAATCAGCCAGGTCTATTCCATCGAGTGATGTTCCCGACATCAGACCCAGTACGCGTAAGGGCTGTTCTACTCGCTGTGCATCCATGACTGCAAAGGAAAAACTTTCCCGCCCAACCTCCGACTCCAACCGAATGCCCTATTTTTGGTTCATTCAACAGCTTGATTATGCATTTTGAACTCAGTGAAGAACATGTGATGATCCGCCAGGCGGCGCGGGATTTTGCCCAGCAGGAATTGCTGCCGGGTGTGATTGAGCGTGACGAACACCAGAAATTTCCTGCCGAGCAGGTGAAGCGTCTCGGTGAACTCGGTTTTCTCGGTATGATGGTCGATCCGAAATACGGTGGTGGTGGTCTGGATACCATCTCCTACGTATTGGCCATGGAGGAGATTTCAAAAGTCGATGCATCCGTATCGGTCATTATGTCGGTGAACAACAGCCTGGTATGCTGGGGACTTGAAACCTTTGGTACCGAAGAGCAGAAGCAGAAATACCTGGTTCCCCTGGCCAAAGGAGAGATTATCGGCGCATTCTGTCTCTCTGAGCCAGAGGCCGGATCTGATGCCACTTCTCAACGCACCACGGCAATTGATATGGGCGATCATTATCTCCTGAACGGAACCAAGAACTGGATCACCAACGGAGCTTCAGCTTCCGTTTACCTGGTGATGGCACAAACGGATGTAGCCAAAGGTCACAAGGGAATCAATTGTTTGATTGTCGAAAAGGATATGCCCGGCTTTACTGTCGGACTAAAGGAGAATAAGCTCGGTATCCGCGGTTCGGATACGCATTCCCTGATGTTCCAGGATGTAAAAGTGCCCAAGGTTAACCGCGTGGGAGAAGACGGATTCGGATTCAAGTTTGCGATGAAGACCCTGACCGGTGGACGAATCGGTATCGCAGCGCAGGCGCTGGGGATTGCCAGCGGGGCATTTGAGCTTGCACTCAAATATTCCAAAGAGCGTAAGGCCTTCGGAACAGAAATCTCCAACCACCAGGCAATACAGTTCAAGTTGGCCGATATGGCAACCGAAATCGAAGCTGCCCGATTGTTCTGCCTAAAGGCTGCATGGCTGAAGGATAACGGACTTGATTATAACCAGGCCAGTTCAATGGCCAAGTTGTATTCTTCCGAAGTGGCCATGCGGACTACGGTTGAAGCGGTTCAGGTGCATGGTGGATACGGATTTGTCAAAGAATTCCACGTTGAGCGCCTTATGCGCGATGCCAAGATCACCCAGATCTACGAGGGCACCTCGGAGGTGCAGCGAATTGTCATTGCCCGTAGCATACTCCAATAAACTGCATGCACCTACGTCAAACGCTACAGCTGTTTTTCTGCGCATTGTCGTTGGCTTTGCTGAGCGCATCTTGCACCCCCCAGCGAAAGCTGGTGTATTTGCAGGGGGAACAGAAACTCATCCCCGATTCAGGACGGTTTGCCATGCCGATTTCTCCGGGGGATATCCTGCTGGTTCAACTGGCTGCAGTCAATCCGGAGGCTTTTCCCGCATTGGGAGTGGTGTCGGCCAACAACGAAGGGAACGATAATCGCTCAGCGTATGAGAAGGGACTTGTGGTGAGCCCGGACGGCATGCTGGCGCTTCCATACATCGGATCAGTCAAGGCTGCAGGTCTGACCATGGAGATCCTTCATGATACATTGGTTGGACGTTTCAGCAGATTGGTGGAGGATCCGGTTGTCATCCTGAAAAAACTCAGTTTCAAAGTTTCACTCCTCGGTGAAGTGAACAGGCCCGGCTTGTACTATGTGCCCAACGAGCAACTGACCTTTCTTGAGGCCCTTGCATTGGCCGGCGACCTGAACAACTTCGCCGACCGAACCTATCTTCGCCTATACAGGAAAACTCCTGAAGGTACCGTTGAATACGCGCTCGATTTGACTAGCAAGGACGTTTTGAGCGGTCCCTTACGGTATGTGTATCCAGATGATGTGATTTACGCACAGCCTACCCGAAAGAAAGCCTTTACTGCCATAACGCCTGCAACTGCTGTGGTCACCTCGCTGCTTACCGCCGTTGCCCTGATCGCCACAGCCTACTTCCGTTCTCAATGAACAACAAGCCCGCTGCACAGGTTCGCGAAGACGAATTCGAACTCCGGTATTTCTATCATCTGCTCAGAGCACGCTGGCGTTGGTTCCTGCTCACATTCGTATTGCTGTGTGCTGCCGGTTTCCTGTACATGAAGTTGACGCTTCCGGTGTACCAATCCACTGCCAGTGTTATTGTAGAAGACAGTAAATCGGGTGCCGGGGACATTGAGGATTTTCTTTCCAGCGATCTGTTCGGTTCCAATTTGAACCTGCCGACAGAAATCGGTATTCTGCGCTCAAGAAGTGTATTTGAAGAAACGATCCGCAGGCTTGGATTGGATATCCAGTATTGGTCCACAAACCGTGTAACTCCCATACCGCTTTATCCCAAGTCGCCCCTGATTGCCGATTTCGATACGATCGTTCCGGAATTCCGCGAGCAGACATTCAGCGTGTTTACCCTTGAAGGTGGGCGTTATGAACTCGAAGTGGAATACGAGGGCGACAAACTGCCTCCATACCGCTTTGCCAAAACACTTCGGTATGGCGAAAAGGTGAAGACGGAGTATTTCAGCTTCACACTGAATGATGTCAGCGACGGACGCTTACAGTCCGATCGCTCCTACGCATTCAAGGTACGGTCCATAAATAGGCTGGTGGCCGAAATGCTGGAAAATTATTCCGCCCAGGCGCTCGAAAAGGATGCCAATATCGTTCAACTTACGTACCGCGATGTGGTGCCTGCGCGCGCCCTGGATGTGCTCAACACGATTTCCGAGGCATACATCGACCGCGATATGCGAGACAAGGCCCAGGTAGCCTCTTTGACCTTACGGTTTGTTGATGAGCAATTGAAAACAACCGGCAGCGACCTTGGCGATACGGAGCGCAAGCTTCAGGCATTTAAGGAGCGGAATAAGACGGTGGACCTCAGCGAACAAAGCCGTTCCGTACTCGAACGTGTGAACGAGCTCGATGTTGAACGTGTCAAAACGAGTATTGAACTGGCTTCTGCCAAGCAGTTGTACGATTATGTAACCAAGTATGACGATCTAACCCCGCTTGCCCCAACGGCATTGGGCATCCCCGATCCTCTGCTGGTTCAGCTGGTGACCGAATGCCAAAGCATGCAAACCAAGCGCAAGAGCCTCGCCTACGGTGTGAAGGCCGATGCGCCTGCTGTCCGTATTCTCGACCAGCAAATTGCCGAAAACAAGGCGGCACTCATCGAGAACATCAAGTCCATTCAGCGTCGGTTGCAGACATCCTTGAATACCATAAACAACCAACTTGGTCGATATGAGGATGACATCCGAGGCGTGCCTGAAATGGAGCGTGAATTGCTCGAGATCAAGCGGAGTGTAGAGGTCAACCAGAATATCTATACGTACCTATTGCAGAAAAAGGCTGAGACCAGTATAGCACAGGCAACGGTGGTGTCGGACAACAAGGTGCTTGACAAAGCTGTATTGTCCGAGGAGCCGGTACAACCCGACCGTAAGATCGTGTTGGCCGTGATCCTGTTGCTTTCGCTGGTAGTGCCGACCGGATTTGTCCTTGCGGGCACCCTGTTGCGTACCACCGTCATGAACAAGGAGGATATCAGCAACCTCACCACTGTGCCCGTCATTGGTGTGGTGGGGCACTCCGATGATGCCGATTCGAACCTCGTGGTTCACAAACGACCGAAGTCCGTTCTGGCCGAAGGCTTCCGCACGGTGCGAACCAACCTGCGTTTTTATTCCACCGGCAGCGGTTGTCAAACGATACTAATCACTTCATCAGTCGGAGGGGAGGGGAAATCTTTTGTCACCCTCAATTTGGCAACCATCATGGCTCTGCAGCAGCAAAAGGTTGTTGTGGTCGGGCTTGACCTTCGGAAGCCGAAGCTGTTCCAGGATTTCGGGTGGTCGAACGATACTGGAGCGAGTTCTTATTTGGCGGGTGCGGCTAAATTGGACGATGTCATCCGCAATAGTCCGATACCGAACCTCGATCTTGTCATTTCGGGTCCGATTCCGCCTAATCCTGCCGAATTGCTCTCAAAGCCGGCTTTGCGCGAGATGTTCGATGAGCTCAAGCGTCGTTATGATGTGGTTATCATCGATACGCCTCCGATTGGAGTTGTGTCCGATGCCTATTTGGTCATGCCCAATGCCGACCTGGTTCTGTATATGGTTCGACAAGGCTATTCGAAACTGGAATACCTCCGCTCACTGGATGAGTTGATTCGGGATGGACGCCTCACCCATGTCAGTATCCTGCTCAATGACTCCGATTTCAGCCATTCTTACGGTTATGGCTACGGTCATCATTACGGCTATGTGAAGGGCAACTCCGGGTATTACGACATGGGAGATTCGGATCGCAGCAAATCGTTTTGGAGTCGCGTATTAAAAAGCCGGAAAAAAGGTCCACTATTTATCCATAGGATTTAACCGAAATCCAGAAGTAAATTATCCAATTTAAAACCAC
>JBJTJB010000179.1:0-2660 GCA_046095245.1 Bacteroidota bacterium
ATCTGGTTGTCAAGGACAGCAGGTTTTCAATTTCACCAATACTTCTGCGGGATACGACTCTTCGGTTTGGTATTTCGGTGATGGAAACATCAGTTATCAAGATACTCCAGTTCACGTTTATGATACTTCCGGAATTTTCGATGTGGAGTTGATCGTATTCAATTCTACAAGCGGCTGTTCTAAATCCATCAAACGGGTCGGGTACATTACAGTACATCCTTCTCCTGTCGCCGTTATCACTGCGCTGGATACGATGTCTTGCGATTTATCGCACGTCTTCCAATTTGATTTGAGTTCGGTACAACATGCTCAGTCGTTTGAATGGAATTTTGGTGATGGATCCGCGATTTTAGCGGGTTCTACATCCATGTCCTATATCTATGGAGATACCGGCACCTTCGATGTTTCCGTGAGTATGGTATCGGCGCTTGGTTGTAGTGCAACAGTAGTTTATCCCGCACTCGTAGATGTGATGCATAATCCTATGCCTCTATTAACATCATCCGTCCAGGCCGGTTGTGAACCACTCAATGTCGTCTTTAATGCAAGCGCCCCCGGTCAACCCTTGTTTAACTGGGCATTCGATTCGGCGACTGTACGGACAGGATCCCAGGTTAATCACGTGTTTTCAGATTCGGGAACTTATCAGGTAGTGTTATCAGCCACCTACTCGAATGGCTGTGTTCGCACCGTTTCAGCCGGAACAATTACCGTGGCCGACAAACCGGATTTCGATTTCAGCATAACAAATCATACAGGCTGTGCGCCCTTACTTGTTTCGTTTTCGAATCAAAGTAGCGCAGCGCCCTTCAGTTGGCATTGGGACTTTGGCGATGGGGATTCTTCATTGCTTGCCAATCCGGCGCCACACATTTATCCTAACCCAGGGTTGTATCAGGTCTATCTCACTGCAACTGGCCCCAATGGATGCAGCGATACCGATACCGCTCGGTTCAAGGTGACCGTATTCAAGCCAGTAGCTGCGTTTGCACCCGATTTGTCTTCGGGATGTGCTCCATTATATGTGAATTTCAATAACCAGTCCACCAGTGCGACTCATTATAGCTGGGATTTTGGTGATGGCACCAATTCGACTTCACCTAGTCCGAGTCATACGTATTCACAAAACGGAAATTACAGCGTCACACTGATCGCTATTGATTCGATAAATGGTTGTTCGGATACGATTCGGTACAATAACCTGATTCAGGTTTCTTCACTCCAGGTCAATTATCAAGTCCCCGACACTGTTTTTGGATGTGCGCCCTATGCGGTCAATTTTTCAGATGCATCCGGAGCCACAACGTATGCCTGGGATTTCGGGGATGGTAATGCCTCATCCGCACCCAATCCATATCATGTGTATCAATCGCCAGGGGTGTATACAGTTTCACTTGTAACCACCCGAAGCAATTCAGGCTGCACGCAATCCATCCCACAGTTCCAGACCTTCGTGATAGATGGTGCTCAACCTGGATTCACCTATACGGTAAGCCAATGCCCTCCTTACGTTGTTCAATTCACAGATACCTCGCTGAATGCTACATCCTGGTCTTGGAATTTTGGATTTGGACAAGGCTCATCGCAACAACATCCGACACATACGTTCCCCAATCCAGGTGTATATAACGTTACACTCGTAGCGACAACAGCGTCAGGCTGCTCCACCACACTGCAAGCCAATGGTGCAGTTCAAATCAGCGGACTCGGTGCTTTTGCAAGTTTCATTACTTCCGATACTGTTGCACCATTCAATGTGCAATTCTATGCCAATTCGACCAATGCGACCTGGTGGTTGTGGGATTTTGGTGATGGGACCACGGATACCACAGAGAATCCCCAGCATACTTTCACGGGTTCCGGTCCTTTCCACATCATGCTCACCATCGGTAACGATAGTTGCTCGTACACATACGATTACCCGCCAATAAGTTTTGGCTCTGCTTCAGGAACACCCGGAGGGCTTGGTGGAGTACCCCCTTATGTTCCGTTACAAAAGCACTGCGCACCATTTGAAGTGAATTTTTCAAATCCTTACCCCGATGCCACAGCCGTTCTATGGGTATTTGGTGATGGAGATTCAAGTTCAAGCTTTTCGCCCGAGCACGTATTCAATTCTGCAGGCTATTTCAATCCGATCGCCTACGTGACTTTGCCGGATGGATCAATTGACACACTTGTGTTTTCGGACACAATCTGGGTGGTGAAGCCGGTTACAGATTTCACCATTCAGCCCGTTTCTTTGTGTAGGACAGTGGAAGTCAGTGCCTGGGTCAACGTTCCGGTTGTAAGTGCCTTGTGGGATTTCGGCGGTGTAAACGCCTCAGGTCCTTTTGCAACGCATGTTTATCCGAATGCAACTGCTACCTATTTGGTTTCCCTTCAGGTAACTGATACCAATCAATGCAGTTCTTACGTATCTAAATCTTTCTCGGTCAGTGCCGCCGGTGATTTGAAGTCGGATGTGCGTCGCGGTTGCGCTGGTGATACCATTTCTTTCGATCCAGGTAATGTCAGTTTCCAGCAGTATCACTGGGATTTTGGTGACGGAACAAGTTCGACCTCAAGAAATCCACAGCACGTATACCAACAAAAAGGTGTTTACTGGGTGACCCTTACTGTAACTGATATAACAGGATGTTCTCGCCGATATACCATGC
>JBJTJB010000180.1:0-1714 GCA_046095245.1 Bacteroidota bacterium
CCTCGCCTCCGGTTGCCTTCAAGGCTTTAAGCAGGCCGATGGCGCATTCGGGCAACATCCTGGAGTCGTTTTGCTCCAACAGGCCGAAGGCTGATCGGTAATGGGAAATCGCCTTTGAAAAGTTCTTTCTGTATGCCAGGACATCTCCTTTGTACAAGAGGATATATCCCTTGAGCTCTTCGTTTTGGAGTAACTCCGCCTGCGGCATCAACAGTTGCAGCATACTGTCCGCCTGTTGCGGTTGCTTGCTTTCGATATAGGTCTGCGCGAGATTGATTCCTGCACGCACATATCCATCCTTGTCCTTGAGCGAATCCATCTGCGCCAGGGCAGAACGGAACTCCCTGATGGCGAAAGGGTAGTTTTTGGATTTTCCATAGGCCTCGGCCAGGTTGGTCCTCAGTTTGACGGCTGTGTAGACCGTTTTCGGGTCGCTTTGGTTGGCAGTTTGGATGGTCTTTAGGGCTTCCAGGAATAGGGTAGTGGCTTTGAAAAATTGGCTTTGGTCCAGGCAGAGGCTGGCATATTCCTGTAAGGTGATGGTCTTCAGGAATGGGTTTTTCCAAAGGCTATCGTTCAGTTGGATGGATTGGCGGATGGATTCCTCCGCCATTTTCCAATCGCCTTTGAGGCGGTAGAGGATGGCCATTGTTTTTAATGTAGAGGCCTTCAGCATAGACTGGTCGGGGAGCAGGCGCATAGACTCCTGCGCGGCCCAAATGCCTGAATCCAGCTGGTTGGTCATGCCCAGGGTAATGCATAAGTAAAGATGGATTTCCCCAAGTGTAGAGTCAGGGATAGCGGATTTCTGCTTTAAATAGCCCAGGAGTTCGGACTTGATGGCCACAGGGTTTTGGTACACCTCCTGTTCGATCTTTTGTAGTCGTTGGTCGATCTTTTCCGGTGTGACCTGCGCATAGATGATTCCCTGTATCCCAACACTCAAAATGAAGAGGCTAACTTGACCGATCATTCTATTTTTTGTGCTATTGCTCATTTCCTTGTGCTTTTTTGGTGCGATAAAATTACCATAATAATTCAAATGAAAACTAGGAAATAATTGAAAATGAAATTATTGCAGGTTCAATGGCATATTTATCGCATTTCCTGGCGCAAGCATTCGGGGTATCTTTACAAAAATTCAATAAAAATACCCTATCAAGTCACCATACGCGTGACAATTGAGCCGCCCGTCCCCGCTGTCATCAAAATGGCCTGGAATGCTGAATTCAGGTGAGCGACTAAGTGATACAATTATCTGATTACAAAGTACTTACAATAGTTCAAAGCGTGCAGTAGCCATTGAATCAAGACCGCCAACCGATAACCGCCAACCGCCCTTCGATTCGCCTTCGGCGGAACTCAGAGAGTCAACTATAAACTCAAGACTATAGGTCTGACAGATAGGGATTATGTGACTTCTCCATCTTCAGTAGCGTGTCCATGAGTCCTGAGTCAACTATAGACTCCTGACTCACGACCCCTGACTCAATACCTCATAAGTAGTTGAACATTGAACATTAAACTTAAAATAATGAAATACAAAAACGCCCTTCTCACCGCCCTCGCGGTACTGTTCACCTCCACGTTCAGTCGTGCGCAAAGTGTACAAACGTTCTCCTTCCAGGGGAATGTATTCCAACAATTCATAGTGCCTTCCACGGGCTATTACTTCATCGATGCCAGTGGCGCCCAGGGCGGTCCCGCCAGTAAT
>JBJTJB010000181.1:0-1569 GCA_046095245.1 Bacteroidota bacterium
GTTATATGGGTGCTTATGTGGTTGGTCCTACCGTGGTGTATGGTACAGGCTATTACTACAATCCCTGGTATGGCACCACCTACTATGCCCGTCCCTGCACCTGGGGATTCAGCATGCATTACTCCCCCTGGACCGGATGGAGCATGTCGGTCGGATATACTGCTGGCCCCTGGAGCTTTGGCTTCGGCGGTCCCGCCTACGCTTACGGAGGCGGCTGGTTCGGTCCCCCCATGTACTACCCGCATTACTACTATCCCCCCCGTTACTACGGGCCCTCACGCGGATATTACGGACCGCGACCCGGATATACTCCGGTGTCGGGTGGATATAATCGGGGTCGTGTGCCCGCCGGCTACACGGCTCCCAGACAGAACCTGTACGACAGGCCCGGAGCCAATAACAGTGTGAGATCCGGTATAACGGGACGAAGTACCGAAAACATGAATATCGGTAACGGTTCTCGACCTGTTCCCAACCGCCCCTCTCCCGGAGGGAATGCGGCTGGCCGACCCAACAACGTTTATTCTGACCGGGATGGCAATGTGTTCCGACAGCAAAACGACGGCTGGCAACAGAACCGTGGAGGCGATCGCTGGGAGAATGCCAACCCTTCCCCCGCCTCGCGAGGTGGAAGTCTAAACAACCAATCCATTGACCGTGCAAGAGGTGAAGAAAGGTTCAACGGCTACCAGCAAAACCGGATGATGCCATCAGGTGGTGGAGGATTCTCGCGCCCCGGTGGTGGTATGGGCGGCGCAAGACCGATGCCAGGGCGCCGTTGACCGGTTGCTCATCATTTCTTGGAACAAACAAACACGCTTGGATTTCGCAAGCCCCCCTTATAACGTCTAACGACCCGCTTCCCGCGATTGGTACAAATGAAAAAAGCAATCTTCCTGTTGTTTCTGCTGCAGCTCCCGGTTTCGACTTTTGCTCAGAACAACTACATCGGCACGGACCCTTTCCTGCCAGTGTTCGGCACTGTTTCCGTCAACTACGAAAGAGCAATCCTGCCCAGAATGAGTTTGAGCCTCAACGTTGGCCGCAAGTTCGGTTCAGGTATCCTTACGATTTCAGGAGTTGATGGTGATAAACTGACCACGGATGACATCTCGTTCGAAGGCGTGCGGCTGCTCCCCGAATTCAGGTGGTACCTGAGCAAAGAGAACAAGGGGTTGACCGGATTCTATGCCGGACTGTACTACAAGTACCAGACAAACATCACCCAGCTGGCATCCACGTATTCTCCAGAAAACGGAGGCGCACCCTCGGATGTCGACCTCGATCTGAAGATCATCACAAACTCTGTCGGCTTGGAGATCGGTTACAAATTGATCATCCTGGAAAAGTTTTATGCTGACTTCCTGATTGCAGGCATTGGCATTGCGCAAAGCAAGCTCGAGGTCGAGGCCGAATCTGAGGTGCCTGAAGGCTACTTCCGGGAGTTGTCCGGCGAGGTTAAACGCTACTTCCTGCTGAAAGGCTTCAAGCCGGACGTCCTTAGTCAGGACAGGAAGCTGGAGTCCGATTTCGCGCTGCCATCGCTACGTTACGGATTGAGATTGGGAG
>JBJTJB010000182.1:0-3657 GCA_046095245.1 Bacteroidota bacterium
GGGTTGTTATTTACGACCATACCTGTGTCGGTGATCGCGTGGTGATCCACGCAAATACGGTGCGTGGTGCCGATGCCTTCTACTACAAGCGCAGAGCGGATCATTATGATAAGATGCACTCGTGTGGCCGGGTCGTGATTCACGACGATGTGGAAATCGGTGCGCTGTGTACGATTGATCGTGGGGTTTCATCCGACACAGTGATCGGATCGGGTACAAAACTCGACAACCAGGTTCACGTCGGCCACGATACGGTAATCGGTTCGAATTGCCTGTTCGCCGCCCAGGTAGGTATTGCGGGCTGCGTCAATATCGAGGATGAAGTCGTTTTCTGGGGGCAGGTCGGTTGTCAGAAAGACTTGACCGTCGGTAAAGGTGCGGTCGTTCTCGGTCAATCCGGAGTCACCAAATCGATTGCAGGTGGCCAAACCTACTTCGGCACACCGGCCAAGCCCGCCCGTGAGAAGCTGAAGGAAATCGCTCTGACAGGCAGACTTCACGAACTGTTTCCATCCGCCACATGATGTCAATGAATCCGGAAAGCAAGCCGACCAGCGAACTCAGTATCAAGAATCTTCAGCTTCATTGGTTGCTTCAGATTACAAAAGCGATCAATTATAATCTTCCGGCCCCGCAGCTGTATTCAATCTATGAAACCGTCATGCGGGATCAACTGAAGATTGAAAAACTGGTGCTGTACATCCACGAAGACCGATGGGCACGCATGTTGGCCTATGGCGTAGAAAGTTCGTTTGATCTGAAAGACGTTGAATCGAGGTTGGGCGAGTTGAATCAGTTGCAGCTCAACAATGTCCATATGCCCGATTGGGTAGAGGGTTTCGAGAGTATCATACCGGTGTTCCACGATGAAAAGGCGCTTGCTTATGCCTTTATTGGCGATACAACCAACGAAGAGGTCGAGCATTTGAAGGAGATCCTTCCATTCATCCATACCATCACGAATATCATCGTGGTCGCCATCGAGAACAAACGCCTGACAAGGGATACGATACGCCAGGCACAGATGCAGCGTGAACTGGAGCTCGCCGCACGCATGCAATCCATGTTGTTTCCGGTTCATGCGCCCCACAATCACAGGACAGACCTTGCAGCAAGCTATCTTCCACACACGCAGGTCGGCGGTGACTACTACGACTACATCCGTCTCAATGACCAAGAGCTGCTGCTTTGCCTTGCCGATGTTTCCGGTAAAGGCATTTCTGCCGCGCTACTCATGTCGAATTTTCAGGCTAACCTCAATGCCAAGGCCCCGTATTTTAAAAAGTTGGAAAAACTGGTCGCCGAGTTGAACGAATGTGTCAACCGTGCAGCTAGAGGTGAGAAATTCATCACGGCCTTTATCGGTATACTCAATACGGAGACCCATAGCTTGCGGTACATCAACGCGGGCCAGAATCCGCCTTTCATCCTGAACCAGGGGAAATGCGAGTTGCTCGAAAAGGGAACAACAGGACTGGGCATGTTTCCCGACTTGCCCTTTGTAGAGACCGGTGAGGCCGAATTGCCTCCCGGAGCATTGCTGTTCAGTTATACCGATGGAGTGGTAGAGCAGGAAGATGCTCAAGGAATTCCCTTCGGACTGGATCGGTTGGTTGAATTGGTGACCGGCCTGGAACAAGACCGCAGCGTACATGAACTCAATCAGGCCGTATTGAACAGCTTCCAGGAGTATAAGGCGGACACCGATGCCCTGGATGATGTCACTTTATTGTCGTGCCGTATGCTCGGACGGTAAGTCTTTTGCCTTTTCTTCGCTATTCAGTCCCAGTTGAAGTGCAACCAGTGCAGCGATGAATCCCCAGTGGGGGACAGAGGCTTTTTCAGTATCCAGGAAGTAGTTCAATAAGCCATGAACCCAGTAGGTGACTAAGCCGAGCAAGATACTTCGGGCAAGAATCTTGTCACTGTTACTTCGGGTTTTCACCATGAACCGTGCAGTAGTCTGAACCGTAACCGCGATGATGGCCAAATACAGGATGGGACCCAGGATTCCTTGTTCCGATAAAGGCCCCAGGTACTCGCTATGAGATCCGCCACCTTCAGCAAAGTTGGTGCTGATTCCGGATCGTTCACTGTATTTCTGTAAGGCTCCGTATTTGAACATGTAGGTTCCCGGTCCGTACCCATGAATCGGTTCGTTGGCAAACATCCGCAGTGCACATGCCCATCGGTTCAGACGTTCAACGTTGGAATCATCACTTGAAATGTTACCGATGGACTGGATGTGGGAACCATAATCGTCCGATGAAACCTCCTGGTTGGATTCGAGGGCCATGGTGATCTGTGTCCAAAACAGCACGACGAAGAGCAGCGTCATAATGATTCCGCTATACACGAGAGCTGTTTTCAGCCGCATTACAAAAATCAGGTAACAACAGAGAGCTGCTGCAAGGCCGACCCAGGCTGCGCGTGTGTAGGAAAGAACCGTTGCTGTAAGTAAGACAAGAGTGACAAATCCGGTCAGGAACCGTTGGTTTTTCGATCTGCTGACATCGGCGGTCAAACCGATCATTACCGGGATGAAAAAACTCAGAACAGCTGCATATGCGGTATGGTCATTGTAAAACGGAACCATGGCCGTATGGGCCACATCTTCGGTAAAGCCACCCATGGCATGCTGTAAAATGGTATATCCTACGACCAGCAACAGGGGGATGGTGTACAGCCAAATGAAGCCAACCACATGCTCTTTTCTCCTGAAAAGGACTAAAAGCATGAAATAGAATACGGAAACATAGCAAAGCCTGGCCAGGGTGTATTTCACAGATACCAAGGGCATGGTACTGTATGCAGTGGTGATAATGAACCACAGCAAGTGCGCTAATATCACAATGCTGACCGGATGCAAAAGAACCTTCCGGTCCAGAAGCCCGTCATGGAACACCTTAAGCCAGAATAAAATGAAAAGCATGAACATGATGGGCTCTGAAGGTAAGCTCATGCCGATGCCCAGGGTTGTCTGGGCCAGATTGATGGACAAGGGTGTGATCAGAACCGAGAAAAACACAATCACATCAAGCCTGAAAATGGCGAGCAAGCCGAACAGGATCAGCAGTGGCGATGCAACCGCAACGGTCCATCCAATCAACAGACTGTACGCCAAACCCGCAGCGAAAATCCCGACAAGTACTGCGAAGTGCAGTTTGTCGTTGTCAGGAATACCTACAGGCGCTGACTTCATGCAGGTGTTAACCTTAAGCCGGAATTTCAGGATTCAGGATCTCGTCTTCAAAGCGCTTCCGGTAGTGCTCCTTGTACATAATGACAAGAATGGAAACGAATAGTACACTGATGGTGAAGAGCAGTATGATCAGGGTTCGCTTCGGATAGTCCTTGCGTTCTGCAGGGGTAGCACGCGAAACCATGGAGTGGTAGCTGCGCTCCTTCCGGATCTCAGATAAGGTGTAGTCATACCGGAGTTTGGTGTCATAGTAATCACCACGGGCTCGCCAGAGTAATTCCTTTAACAGGATGTATTCACCGCCCTTTTCCTGCATATTCTGCTGCGCGGTTCGCATGCCTTCATTCAAGTTTCCTGCACTCAATGAATGATAGTATTCCCGGGAGAAACCTTCAACCTGATTTTCAAAATCGGTGATGCCGTATTGCATGCGGATGATCTTGATCGCATTTTCC
>JBJTJB010000183.1:0-4223 GCA_046095245.1 Bacteroidota bacterium
CAATTATTGTTGCTATCTTCCCACCATGATACGATTTATTGCCCTATTATCCATTCTGGTTGTGATATCCCAACACACCTATGCGCAAAAACCAAAGTCTGCCCCAAAAGAACCCGAGCAGTTGGTATGGCTCGATTGGAACGAAGGCTATGAGAGCGCCTTAAAAAGCGGCAAAGTGGTTTTGGTAGATGCCTACACCGATTGGTGTGGTTGGTGCAAGCGGATGATGTCCACGACCTATGCCGACGCCGGATTGGCGAGTTACATCAACCAGAATTTTTATCCGGTCAAGTTCGATGCCGAAGGGAAGGATACGGTTGTTTTTGCAGGCAAACGATACGAACCTAGCGGCCCGGGTCCGCGCTTGAGCCACCCATTGGCTGTTGAACTGCTGCAGGGAAAACTCATGTATCCCAGTACCTTGTTCATGCATGCCTTCACACCCGACAAGGAAGACTTCCAGTTCAAACTGCTGGTTCCGGGATACCTCGATAAGCAGAAACTTGAGCCCTTCCTGGTATACACCATGGAGAATGTCTTTCGAACCACACCGGCCGAAGCGTTCAATGCCGCATTCGACAAGGCTTTTTATGACACAACCCTATCCGAGCGGTTCAATAAGATGCCCTGGATACCGGCCAAGACCGCCTTTGATGGGAACTTCCAGAGCTCCCGGAAAAAACTGGTGTTCATTCACACCTCCTGGTGCAATTCCTGTCGTGTGATGCAGCGGGGCGTTTTCACCGACACCGCTCTTGCTTCCGTTCTCAAGCCCTTCGAGCTGATCGATTTTGATGCTGAGTTGCAGGAGCCCCTGTTTTACCTCGATTCGCTTTATCAACGCGATCCCTCCAATCCCTTCCCCTTCCATCCGCTGACCCTGGAGCTCACCCGGAAAAACTTCGTCCTTCCCTGCCTTGCCGTATTGGATGAACAGGGCCGGATTCTGGACGCGATCCGCCTGTATGCCAACGAGTCTTTCATGAAGGACATGCTTGATTTTTACGGCAACGACCAGTACAAGAAAATGCAGTGGGGCGAGTTTTTAAAGACGAAAGGGAAGAGCTAGTCCATGTTTATGTGTATCTTACACCTTGAATGGAAATCCATGTCGGGCAACATGAATTACTGAGCAAGGCCGAAGCCTTTCTTCAGGAAGCCTATGCTGAGCTGGGGAAGTCGGAACTGTTGCAGGAGCGACTGGTCCGGGTGGCGGACGAGATTGCCGATACAGGTACCTGGACCCCCGATTCGGACGAATTGACCCACGGTGCCCGCATGGCCTGGCGGAACAGCAACCGCTGCATTGGGCGTATTTATTGGAAGAGCCTGAAAGTGGTGGATGCCCGTCACCTGGATACACCGGAAGCTATTTTCGATGCCATGGACGAACACATCGCCTATGCATTCAATGGAGGCCAGATCCGCTCGGTCATTACCGTTTTCAGAGCCAAGTGCGACCAGGATGAATCTGCCCCCCGGATTGTTAACCACCAGTTGTTGCGCTTTGCCGGATACTTGCAACCCGACGGTAATTGTTTAGGCGATCCTGCCGAACAGGAGTTCACCAGGCATTGCATGAATTTGGGATGGAAAGGCGAGGGAACTGCATTCGATTTCCTGCCCTTTGTATTGCGCTGGCCCGGATACCCGGAGCAGTGGAGGATGCCCTCCATTCCTAACGGCGTGCGTGTACCCATTGTGCACCCCGAGCTGGATTGGTTCGAATCGCTCGGACTTCAGTGGTATGCAGTCCCGATCATTTCGGAAATGATGCTTGAAATCGGGGGTATCCAGTTCACCGCTGCGCCCTTCAACGGATGGTACATGGGAACGGAAATCGGAAGCCGGAATTTCGGTGATATCAGCCGATACAATATGCTGCCGGCCATCGCCATCCGCATGGGACTGGATATGGCAAGCAATCACGGCTTGTGGAAGGACCGGGCCATGGTGGAGTTGAACCGGGCGGTCATTTACTCCTTTGAGAAAACCGGCATGCGCATCACCAACCACCACGAGGCCGCCGAACTTTTTGTGCAGTTCGAAGAAAGCGAGCGCAAGAACGGACGGGATCTGCACGCCGATTGGATCTGGATCAATCCACCCATGAGTGCCAGCATCACGCCGGTTTATCACAGGTTGTATGATAATACAGTTAAGGGGCCTAATTTCTATTACCAGGATCCCTGTATCGGTAAACTCCGCTTCGACATCACTCCCGGATGTCCGTTCCATGCCGCCAGTCTGCAGGCTGCGGCGCAGAAACCCGAATGATCGATCCATTCCGATCGGTTCTCCTGTTCATTTTCATATCTTTCCAATTCAAAAAAATAACGATGCGTATCCAACTCATTGTGGCATTGCTTTTCCCTTTTTTGGGAATGGCACAAACCGGCATTGACAAGCCGATTTATCAAATCAATGCGTACCGCGATACGACCTTTTTGGGTTCTATCACGATGGAATTGTTTCCGCTTGTAGCGCCGCTGCATGTCAATAATTTCGACAGCCTGGTAGCGCAGAACTTTTTTGACAGCACGGCCTTCCACCGGGTTGTGCCCGGGTTTGTGATCCAGGGCGGTGATCCCAACTCCATCAGCGGTCCCATCAGCACCTGGGGGCAAGGTCAACCATCACAACCCACCGTTCCGGCCGAGTTCAGTGCGGTGCGACACCTGCGTGGCATTGTGGGGGCTGCACGCGATACCAACATCAACAGTGCCAATTCCCAGTTTTACATCTGCGTGGCCAATGCCACCTTCCTCGACGGAAACTACACGGTGTTCGGTCGTGTGATCCAGGGAATGGAAGTGGTTGATACCATCGTTGCTTCACCACGCGATGCCAACGATGTGCCCTTACAGAAAATCTCGATGTTCATCGATTCTATTGGAGTGAGTAACCTCGTTCCCGATTCGGTCACGCTGGCAGATCCCCCCGATCAGGCCGTGAATGTGGCAAATACCCAGTTGTTCCGTTGGATCAGCTCATTGGGTGCTGTATTGTACATAGCTGAATTCGCTACCGATTCCCTCTTCAGCAACATTGTGCTAACGCGGACTGTTGGAGCAGCCCAAGCGACGGCTTCTACACTACCGGCTTCGTCGAAATACTACTGGAGGGTGAGGGCAAACAACGGGGGACGCCTTAGTCCCTACTCCGTAGTACGGAGTTTCACGACCCTTCCCGGCGGTGCGAACCTTGTATCGCCACCGGACTCGGCCGTGCAGACCTTTACCAATCCTGTCTTTACGTGGAACAGCGTGCCTTATGCAGACAACTACCGCCTGCAGGTAGCCACCTTGAATACATTCAGCTCCTCGAGCCTTGTTGCGGACCAAACCGGAATCACCGATACCACCTTCCAGGTTGCTTCCTTGTTGAATACCACCCGCTACTATTGGCGCGTTCGCTCCTACAGCGGCACATTGCCCGGATTATTCTCTGCCAAGTACACGTTCGAAACCGGCACGTTAGCCGGGTTTGAGGGAGATCACGGTAGTTTAGATCGCATCCGTATCTATCCCAATCCGGCCGACCGGGAAGTGGTTATAGAAACAGATCGGATCCGCACCACAGGTGCCATGAGGATTCTCCTCCGTGATTTGACAGGCCGGGAAATCCTTTCATCGAAATCTGTACTTCCACACGATTCGCGTGTATCCATCGACGTGAGTCTATTGCCCCCTGGCATGTATGTGCTTGGAATCCTGCAGGGCGATCAATCTCTGTATGAGCGTTTGGTGATCGAATAGTCCATCCGGTCCATACCGATCATCCCATGCGACTGATTCCCGTAGAGACCGCCTCCCAACTGCGAACCTTTATCCGTTTGCCGTTTGAGCTGAACAGGGGTCGCTCCGGTTGGGTGCCTCCTTTTATCAGCGACGAGCGCAGTTTTCATGATCCGCGGAAGAACCCGCTGCTGCGCGAATGCGAAACCACGCTTTTCTTACTGGAACACGACGGCCGAATCATCGGGCGGGTCATGGGAATCATTCACCCGGAACACAACCATAAACACAAGGAACAGACGGCTCGTTTCTTCAAACTGGAATGCATCGACAATGCTGAGGCTGTTCAATGCCTGATCAACGCCATGGAAGAATGGGCCCGCTCCAAAGGCATGAACCGCCTGATCGGTCCCTTCGGATTTTCCGATAAGGATCCGCAGGGCTTTCAGCTTGAGGGCTTCGGTCATTTGCCGGTCATCTCTGCCC
>JBJTJB010000184.1:0-19112 GCA_046095245.1 Bacteroidota bacterium
TGTCAAGTCCGATCACCTGGCGAGGGATGACCATGAGATCATAAACCGCCTGGTTGTAGGCTAGCACTTTACCCCTCCTGTCATAAATAAGCCCACGGGCGGGGTAATCGGTCAGATAACGCAATACATTGTTATTGGCCGAAACCGTATAGCTTTCGTTGATTACCTGAACATAAAAAAGGCGGGCAATGAAAATCAATACGACGGCCGTGAAGATCCCCAGGATGACCAGACGTTGGTTTGCGCCGGGATTGTACATGGGCCGTTCAGTTGCTCTTTGGATTAAAACTCAGGAACTGTGCAATGATCACAAGTACCAGTGTTACGCAGGTGCTCAATCCGATTCTTGCCAGCGTGGAGCCGATTTCCGAGAACCTGAAAATCTCCAGGAAAAACAACAGGAAATGATGGATGAAGATCAACCCTCCTGCGTAAGCGATATACCAGCCAAGGCCCATTGCTCGGAACCCTGGTGTCATGTCGGGCTCGTATCCTTCTCTTGGTGCAAGGATGCCTAGCCACGACGGCCTGCAATACACCAGTAGCAAACAGGCGGAAGCATGCATTCCTGGTGTGTTCTGGAACATATCTGCAATCAGCCCGGTAAGAAAAGCCAGGGGCAGCAGCAGCAATTTAGGTGTGTTGACGGGAAGCGAAAGAAGGAATAAAATATAAAGGAACGGATTGATGTAGGTTCCTAGCTGGACATGGTTTAAAATAACAACCTGAATGCACATCAGCACAATGAATTGAAGAAGTAATCTGAGTACGGTGATGATCATGGCTGATCCTCCTTCATTTCATTTTTCTCCTCAAGCATGCGTTGCTCGTCCTTATAGAGGTTCTTCACAATGTACACCCTCGATAGATTGGAGAAATCGGTCGCCAGGCGAATTCCGAGTTTGTAAAAGGGTGATCCGGGTTCGATAGCGATATGATCGACTTTGCCCAGGAAAATACCCGATGGGAACAGAGCGGAATAGGAGGTGGTGATCACTGAATCCCCTTTACGGACAGGCACCGTCTTGTCGATTTCATAAAGAGTAACGCGTCCGGGCGATTTTCCGTCCCAGCGAACAGAGCCGAAAAACCGGTTGCGGCTGATCATCGCCGAAACACTCGTTTTCTCATTGAGGAGAGAAATGACTGTACAATAGTTGTCCGACACGCGATGTACGATACCAACAACTCCATTCGAGCTGATGACACCCATCTCAGGGCGTATGCCATCGACTGACCCCCGGTTCAGGGTTAGGTAATTGTTCCTGCGGTTTACAGAATTGTTCACCACGCGTGCAGGCATGTATTCGTATTGCTGATGTCGGATGGTATCGTTGATCCGGATTGTCAGTGTATCGCGGAGATATGCAGATTCATTCAGCTTGGCTCTCAATCTGGCATTTTCCTCTGCAAGTCGCGCATTCTCATCACGAAGGGAAATGAATTCCCGGGCATTGTTCACTGCTCCGGTGGTTTGTGTAACAACCTGATTCGTAGCATTGAATGCGGTGGCCTGCTGGTAGCGGTTGCTACGGACCAGCATGATGATGCTGATGACCTGCAGCAGCAGAAAGAAAATGGTGAAGTTGTTTCGCCACAGCAGGAGGAACAGTAGCCTCATCGTTGTCTTCCGTTCGGTTCAGGCTGCCGGTTGCGGCGTCAGTTTAGTGTTGCAGGAATTTGTAGCGGTGAATGTTCTTCAGCGCGATGCCCGTACCCCGAACTACAGCACGCAACGGATCTTCGGCGACGTGGACAGGTAGTTTGGTTTTCATGGATATGCGTCGGTCGAGACCACGTAGCAAGGCACCACCGCCTGTGAGGTAGATTCCGGTCCGGAAAATATCAGCCGACAATTCGGGTGGCGTGATTTCGAGTGCTTTGAGGATGGCCTCTTCGATTTTGCTGATCGACTTATCCAATGCGTGAGCGATTTCAGGATAGCTTACCGTAATTTCTTTTGGAATACCCGTCATCAGGTCACGACCATGTACAGCGAAATCCGGTGGTGCGTTGTCAAGTTCCGGCAAGGCGGAACCGACTTCGATTTTGATGCGTTCCGCAGTGCGTTCACCAATGAGAATGTTGTGTTGGCGGCGCATATAATCCCAGATATCGGTCGTGAATCCATCGCCTGCAACACGGATACTTTGGTCGCAAACGATTCCACCCAAGGCGATAACGGCAATCTCACTGGTGCCACCTCCGATATCGATAATCATGTTGCCCATCGGTTCTTCCACATCGATACCGATACCGATAGCGGCAGCCATCGGTTCGTGGATGAGGTACACCTCCTTAGCACCCGCGTGTTCTGCGGAGTCACGTACCGCTCTTTTCTCCACCTCGGTGATACCCGAGGGGATACAAATAACCATTCGCAGACTGGGGCTGAACAAGCGACTTCCCGTACTGATCATTCGGATCATTCCCTTGATCATCTGTTCCGCCGCCTCGAAATCGGCAATTACTCCGTCTTTCAGCGGGCGCACGGTCTTGATGTTCTCGTGGGTTTTACCATGCATCATCATCGCCTGCTTACCCACGGCAATCACTTTGCCGGTCATGCGGTCGATAGCGACAATTGAAGGTTCATCCACCACTACCTTGTCGTTGTGAATGATGAGGGTGTTCGCGGTCCCCAGATCGATGGCGATCTCCTGCGTCAGGAAATCAAAGAGTCCCATGTAGTGGTTGTGTTTTAGCTTTCCGGTGAAGGGTGTGTTCAGTCAGGGTTCGGAGTCCTTCGGATGAAGGTGCCCGAATCCGTGGCGAAAGATAGCGGAATACGGGCTAATGTCGGGGCTTGGGAGGCCTTTCGTTTTCTCAGTGTTTGAAGTGACGCGTCCCCGTCGTCACCATGGCGATTCCAAGCCTGTCGCAGGCATCTATGGAATCCTGGTCGCGCACTGAACCACCGGGCTGTACAATGGCGGTGATTCCTGCCGCCGCTGCCAGCTCCACGCAATCGGGGAAAGGGAAAAAGGCATCCGAGGCCATCACCGCACCCTCAAGTGCAAATCCGAAATGCCTGGCCTTGGCAATGGCCTGGTTCAGGGCATCAACGCGTGAGGTTTGTCCGGTGCCACTGGCCAACAGTTGTTCATTTTTGGCCAATACGATGGCGTTGCTCTTGGTGTGTTTTACAATCTTGTTGGCAAAGATCAGGTCGGTAATCTGGCCTTCACTGACCGCCTTCCGTGAAGCGGATTTGAATGTGTGTTCATCTTCGCTACGCAAATCCGGCTCCTGCGTTAATACTCCGTTCAAGACACTTCTAAACAGGTGTTTTGGCTGGTTAAAACCTTTGTTTATCAATAAGATGCGGTTCTTTTTGCTCTTCAGGACCTGTATCGCATCATCATCGAATCCGGGTGCGATCAGGACTTCGAAAAAAAGTTTATCCATGGCCTCTGCAACCGAAAGATCAACCACCCGGTTGCAAACCAACACGCCGCCAAAAGCCGAAACCGGATCGCCTGCAAGTGCCTGGTTCCAGGCTGTCAACAGGTCGGGCGAGCTGGATAGCCCACACGCATTGTTGTGTTTGAGGATGGCCACGGTTGGAACATCGAATTCCCGGATAATTCCTACTGCTGCATCCACATCCAGCAGGTTGTTATAGCTAAGGTCCTTGCCATGAATCTGTTCAAAGGCATCGTTCAGACGACCAACGAAGGATGCCTGCTGGTGCGGATTTTCTCCATAGCGGAGCGGAAAGACCGGAAGCGTAGGGTCGACGGCAATCGTTTCTGCCTCAAGGTGCCCGTGTTCCATCCAGCGGGCTATGCAGGAATCGTATCGGCTGCTGACTTGAAAAGCGCTGAGGGACAGGCTTCGTCTTTCTTCGAGTGAAGTTACAGGCTGAGTTCGCTCAAGTACTTCTCCGAGGAAGGGATATTCATCGCGTGAGGGAATGATCAGCACATCACGGTAGTTCTTCGCACCCGCCCGGATCAGGCTGATACCGCCAATATCGATTTTTTCGATGATGTCATCCTCGGCCGCCCCCGACTCAACAGTGGCCTCGAATGGGTATAGGTCTACCACGACGAGATCGATGTCCGGGAGTCCGTGGGTGCGCATCTCTTCACGATGTGTAGAATCAGCGCGCTTCGACAGAATTCCTCCGAAAACGGCGGGGTGTAGTGTTTTTACGCGCCCCCCCAATATGGAAGGGTAGCCGGTTATTTCCTCAACCGCTGTTACGGGCAAGCCCAGCTCTTTAATGAAATCGTAGGTTCCTCCGGTAGCGAATAGCTTAATCTGGTGTGCATGCAGTCGTTCAACCAGGGGTGCCAGCCCGTCTTTGTGGTAAACCGATAGAAGGGCAGAGCGCAATTGGACATGCATGGTTTTATGTTTCTAAGGCCGCAAAAGTAAGGGAGGGATTCAAGCGTGGCCTTGTTTACTGAACTTTCAGAATAAAAAAAGCCGGCTGAAGGCCGGCTTGAACTGAATTTGGAGGCGGGTTATTGGACGTCCGCCGCATTGCGCAACTGGAGCTGCGCATTGGTGTTCGGAGCGGTAACCGTACCCGTGTAATCCGACAGGATTCCGGTTACACTCACCGTGCCTCCCGGGACAGCCGTGGCTGCAAACGCCGCCGCACTGGAAGTGTAAACGGTCATCACTCCGGTGGCATCCGTAATTTGAATGGATCCGGCAAATGTGGTGCTCCCAGAAAGGGTAGCATTGTTGATTTTAAATAAACTACCCTCCCATGTATCATTGGCAGCCATGTTAGCCAGGATATCGGCCACAGTCACCACCGCTGGGTTGATGTTCTTTCCGGTTGCCAGAACGGTTGCGTTGGCCAGGGGTACGCTTGGACTTGATGTACCAACCTGCAGAAGTCCGAGGTATTCGCCGAAAGACTGGCCTGCAACATCAATCTTGACGGAATCTCCCACGTTTAGGGTGTGGTTGGCAGCGAATCGAACACATACTCCAGCCGTTCCATCCTGTACAAACACGTTCTTGCTGTTCAGGTTCGCGCCGTTCCGGTCGCTGATTACGACTCCGGTGATGTAATAGTTGTTCGTGATGCTGAGCGTGCTTCCCTGGTACAGGTTGCGAAGAGTAGAAATGTCCACACGGGTGGGCTGACCAACAACCGCATTGCAGCGGGAATTCGGCATGTCCACATCGTTCTCATCGCGGATGATCAATTGCAAGGTTCCGTTATAAACGGTGCAAATGCCTTTGATTTTACCATTACCGCCCGGAAGCGTCTTGGTTGCGAAGTCGCAGTAACCGCTGGTCCGAAGCAGGATGCTGCTGCTGCCAACACATTGTTTGATATCGTACTCGCCATAGGACAGCGAGATGGCATCAGCAAAGGTCTTTCCGGTATCGGCGCTATTGAATTCGGCGCTGTCGAGCTCAATGAATCGGTTTTGCCACTTCTGGATGTTGGAGGCCACATCACTGATATTCACCGATGAGGGCTGTGGGTTCAGGTTGTATTCTCCGCCAATCAAATAGTCGCTGACAAGGCTCATGGGGATTGGTTCAACCGAAGGAGTGGTGCCGCTGGAGTCAACCCATCCGCCAAGTTGGATAAGATCCCCGTAATCACCCATGTAAAGGCCCTTGAGCTTGACGAAAACGCGACGACCGATCGGATAGTCAACATTGTAATTGCTCAGGTCGAGACGGATGGAAATTCCGGCTGTATTGTCCTCAAGCACGATGGTCTTGTAGAAGTTGCCTGATTTATCATCTGCGGTCACAACACCCGCAATGATCCAGTTGCTGTCAATTCGGAGGATGTTGCCGACATAATACGATTTGAGTGAGTCGATGCTCATGTTGACCGTAAGGTTGGGGTCTGCACCATTCATCGGTGGTTCATCGAAGTCGTCCTTGCGGCAGGAAGTCACAAGGGCAAGGGTCAGGAACATCAGCAAGGCGATAAGCTTGCCGGTGCGGAATTGCGTGGATGTTATCATGTGTTTGGTGAGTTACGTGAGTGGATGTGTTGAACTTAGTTGAAACGTACGATTACAGATGCGAAATAGGTCCTGCCGAATCCGTAATAGAATCGTGGCGGAAATTTATCCGGGTTCTTGTCGGTGTAGTCGAAACGCAATTGTTCGAATCCGGTCAGCATCATGTCCTGGTTGTTGAACAGGTTCGATACCCCCAGGTTGAGTACCAGGAAGGTGTTTCTGCGGAATCCATCAACAAAGTCGCTGATGCGCCAGGATTTAGTGCCGAAGAAATCAACCGTCACCTGACTGGATGCGACTTGCTGGTCGATGATGGCTTCGCGCAGCGGTCCTTCATTCAACAGTTCCACGCCGGCTACAGTCCTGCGGGCCGGGTTGAAATCAACGTAGTTGTTGGCGAAGCAGTTCACATTCATGTTTACTGTCCAGAATTTCGGTGATCTGTACATGGCTCCCAGGGTGTATGCCTGCTGGGGGCCATTGGCAACAAAGAAGTTCTTGGAATAGACGGTTTCGTTTGAAGCGAGGACTTCGGCACTGTTGTCCTGAGTTACGGTTCCGATCATGCGATCGGTATAATAGTACTGGCCTATGGAGGCTGCCAGCGTGCTGCTCCAGCCCTGACCAAGGTTCACCTCGGTTCCGAACTCCAATCCGACATGGCGTCGGTCCAGGTTGCTCAGGGTGTAGTTTACGAAAGTCCTGAAGTCCTCGTGCCAGAAACTGATGGTGTTGTAGCCATCGTTGAACTCGGTGTAATACAGGGTAGCCCTGACCTTGGCCCGTGGAGCACGGAGCAGGTATCCCCCTTCAATCGAGGTGATTTTCTCCGTAGTCAGGTTGTCGATGGCTTCGTTCCGCGTGCGGGGTGATACGAAAACGTTCTCCAGAAGGGGAGCCCGAGTTTCAACCGCAGCATTAACGAAAAAGTAATTTCTACCGTTCAGCTTGTAGGTTCCACCAAGTTTGATCCCGTAGGTATTGAACTCTTCCACTTTGGAGTCTCCGAACGAGTCATCTGCAAAAATGCCGTTGCGATATTCGCCTGTACGGAAAAAGGATGTACTGGCCAGGTGGAATGCAGCAAAGGCGTCGATACGGTCGTACTTGAATTGGCCTTGTGCCCATCCCATGCTTTTACGGACAGTTGTTTTATAACTGTACCCGAAGCGATCTCCCGTGCGTACGATGCGGTTGGGCGTGTCCAGGTTGTTCTGCAGGGCCTCAGACGAATCGGGGTAATCCTGTTCGGCCCACTGATTGAGATCTACGTAGAAATCTCCACCTAGCAGATCTGCTACGCGTTTGTAGTTGTCGGTGCGCTGGTCTTGGTAGATATAGCCGCCGTTGAGGATGAAGTGATCCGAAAACACCTCGGTGTAATTCATGGCGAAGGTCGACCTGCGGCTGTCGGTAACCCGCTCTTCGAGGATATAACGTGAACGGCGTCCCGAAACGGTATCGCCAATCACGCCGTTGGCATCTGCAACCTGCTCAAACGAGTTGCGGTTCACATTGTAGATGTTCTCCCAGTCAACCTGACGGAAATTTTCGTCGGTTCTCCAGAGGTTTTCAATTTGTTGCTTTAGCGTTGAGTCTTCAATGTAGCTGGGCAAACGACGGTAAAAATCCGGACGGGGATCCGGTGCATTGAACCAGTCGAATCCGCTGATGCTGTTGCTTCCGTATTGATAACCGAAGGAGGTTTCAAGTTCGGAGCGTGAATTGATTTTCCATTCGTGGTTCAGAAGGGTGAGGGGTTGCTGCTGTCGGCCGATACGTGAATTTCTAACCTGTCCATTTTGGTAACCCCAATTCGGGTTGTAGTAATTCGAACCCACCAGGTCGTAGGCTTCCTGGATGGCAGGATTTGCCCGGCCCGTCGTGGTATTTGCTCCCATGTGGGTGAGGCTGAGGCTGTGGTCAGTGCCGAAGCGCTTCTCGATGGAGGTGTACCACGACCAACCATCGGTGAATGTGCCCGGAACATAGCCCTGGTCACCGCCACGGCGGGATACCGAGGCTGCAAATGCCCAGCCCCCACTTAACAAACCGGTTCCATAAGATGCCATGAGGCGGTTGTTATAGGTCCGGTTTGAGTTTGCATAGCTAATCGAGAACTGCTTACGCTGGCGGGAGGCCTTGGTGTCAATGGAAAATGAACCGTCCAGGCTGCCGTAGCTGTAATTGGAAGGGCTAAGACCGTAGGTGTTTTCCCGGCTTCGTGTCACAACGTTCAGGCCCGCCCAGGTTCCGAACAGGGTTCGGCTACTACTGAGGTCCTCGACCGGAATGCCGTTCATCAGTGTCCGGTTTTCATTGTCGTATCCCCGGTTGCGGAAGCGGGCAGCACTAAAATTGAAAGCGACTGCAGCCATGTAGGGGTCGCGACTTGCGCTCAATACACCGGCAACACTTTGGCCGCCCTGCCCTGCCAGGTCATTGTCGCTGAGTGTAATGGCAGGAACATTATCCTGGCCTTGCAATGCGTTTTGAATGGAGGTCAGCGGAATGGTGCCTAGGTCCGTCATCGATTTTACGACCGAAAACGATCGGCTGGCGATTTCATATCCTTCAGCAGCAATTTCGAGTACGTACTCACCAAAGGGTACATCCGAAAACTCGAAGGAACCGTCTTCTTTGGTGAATGTGTTAATGGTGCTTCCGCCCTTGAGCGTGACATTCACATTTGCCGGCCTGGCACGGTTGTCCTCATCCATGAGCATTCCACGGATACTGGACGTTTGTGCATGGAGTCCGCTGGCTAGCAGCATGAGGGTAATAAAGGAATAAAGGATACGCAGGTGCATAGGCGGGGTAGTGGTCAAAGGGAAGCAAATGTATGTAAATCGGATGTGCGGAGCATGGAATGGAAGGTCGCTGCCTTCGCCTCCCTTTCATAGCTTTGTCGGCTACCCTGAAATATATGCTTCACCGATTTCTTTTATCCGCACTATTGCTGGTCTCCCTCGGGACTTCTGCTCAGCAAAAGTCGTATCAGCCTGCCTTAGTGGGCTTTTATAACCTTGAAAATCTGTTTGATACGATAAACCAGCCGGATGTAAACGATGAGGAGTTCACGCCCTCAGGTGCCAACTTGTACACTCCGGAGGTGTATGTCGATAAGCTTTCCAAACTGGAAGAGGTATTGCATCAAATCGGTACCGACGTCAGTCCCGATGGTCTGGCCATCATCGGTTGCGCCGAGATCGACAACGCATCGGTGCTGCAGGATCTGGTGAATCAGCCGAAGTTGCGCCCACGGCATTACAGCGTTGTCCATTTCAACAGCCCCGACGAGCGCGGCGTGGATGTGGGCCTGCTCTACAATCCGAAATATTTCCGGCTGATCACCTCCGCATCACTGTACGTTCCCCTCATCGGCGACAATGGAGCCCCGCGTTTCACACGTGACATCCTGTATGTAAAAGGGATGTTGAATGGAGATACCCTGCACGTGTTTGTCAATCACTGGCCATCACGACGGGGCGGCGAACAGGCTTCGGCTCCGGGTAGGGCGCTTGCTGCCGGAATCGCACGTGCGCGGATCGATTCGATTTACAGGTTCGATGCCAATGCGAAAATTATCCTGATGGGTGATTTGAATGATGATCCCGTGAGCCCATCCGTGGCCAAGGTGCTGGGTGCCAAAGGTGATAAGGCTAAGGTCAAGCCCTTGGAATTATATAACCCCTGGGTGGAGTATTACCGGGAAGGAATCGGAACGCTAGCGTACAATGATGCCTGGAATTTGTTTGATCAGATCATCGTTTCCGAGCCCTTCCTCCGCAATCCCCAGGAGGGCTATTTCCTGCACAAAGCCTACATCTTCAAGCGTGAATTCATGCTTCAAACTTCGGGCAGATACAAGGGCTATCCCAAGCGTACCTACGACTTCGGTGTGTATCTGGGCGGATATTCGGATCACTTCCCAACCTATCTGGTCCTGCTGAAAGAGAAACGGTAATCCATGCGAAGGCTTTATCTGGTCCGCCACGCCAAGTCGGGGCACGATGAATATGTGACCAGCGATATTTTACGTCACCTCTCAGCGCGGGGATATGACGATGCCTTAGCCGCTGCGCAGTACCTGAAGAAGCAAGGGGTTTCTCCAGCACGGATTGTATCCAGTCCGGCTGTGAGGACCTGGACTACAGCCCTTGTGATTGCAGAGCAGCTCGGCTATCCGGTCCGTGAAATTGTGCAGGACGCATCCATCTACGAAGCCCCATTACGGCTGTTGACTGCAGCAGTTGTAGATTTAGACGACAGATTCGAATCTGTACTGATGGTTGGTCATAACCCGGGTATGACCCTGCTTACCAATTACCTGTGCGGAAATGAGATTGTTTCATTTCCAACCTCTGCAGTGGCCTGCATTTCGATTCCGGTGGATGCATGGGCTGAAGTGAGTTCCGGTTGTGCAAGCCTCGACTGGATGTTCGCGGTTTAGTCCGATGATTTGTTACCCTTTTGTTAAACAATCATTAAGGATGGAATGGGGAATGTATTACAACTCCAGCCTGCTTATTTTTACACGGATACCACCCTACGCATGGACAAGAAAGAACGAAAAGCACTGGCCGATCAACTTGCGTTGAGCATTGCCTATGTGTTGAAGAAAACGAACGAAAAGGCTGCGCAAAAAATACACAAACACATCAGTGAAGCAGCCAAACAATTGGTCAAGCGCTTGGCAAAGCAGATTCCTGAAAGCAAGGTTAAAACAGAAGCGGTAAAATCTGCCAAGGCCGCTACCGGTAAAGCAGCTACGAAGTCAAATCGGGCTGTCAAAAAAGCAGCCGGCGCGAAATCGGCTCGTAAACCGAGTAAGCCCGGGCCCTCCAAAAAGTCCTGATTTTTTCCATGAAGAAAGGTAGGTTGCAATTGGTCAACCGCGATATCAGCTGGCTGGCCTTCAACGACCGTGTGTTGCAAGAAGCCAATGATCCCCGGGTCCCACTGCTCGAACGACTGAAGTTTTTAGGGATTGTTTCCAGCAACCGCGATGAGTTTTTTCGTGTCAGGGTGGCCTCTATCAAGCGGCTGATCCGCCTGGGTAAAAAGGGGGCTGAGCTTCTTGGGGAGGAACCTGTTCATCTACTCGAACGCATTCAGCGTATCATCATCCGGCAGCAGGAACAGTTCGATGAGAGTTGGGAGAATCTCCTGCGCGACCTTCAGTTGCAGGGAGTCTTCATCATCAATGAACGGCAGCTTAACCGCGAACAAGGGCAATTTGTAAGGCAGTATTTCCGGGATGAAGTGATGCCGAGTCTGGTCCCCATCCTGTTGGACAATGTAAAGCGGTTTCCATACCTGCACGACAAAAGCATTTATCTGATGGTTGTCATGAGCAGGAAAGATGCCCGTGATAAATACGCCCTGGTTGAAATCCCAACGGCAACGGTACCCCGTTTTCTGGTTTTACCCAAGGATGGGAAATACATCATCTTGCTGGACGATATCATCCGGTATTGCCTGGACGATCTTTTTTACAATTTCGATTTCGACTCGATTCATGCCTATACCATCAAGCTTACACGGGATGCCGAACTTGACCTGGAGCAGGACGTGACGAAAAGCTTGGTGAAAAAAGTAGCGGAAGGTATCAAGCGAAGGACCAAGGGCCAACCCACGCGCCTGATATATGATGAAGAACTGCCCCAAACGGCCCTTGCTTACCTGGCCAGGCGTATAAAGCTGACCGGCGACGATCAGCCCATTTCCGGAGGGCGCTACCACAACTTCGTCGATTTCATGAAATTCCCCTCACTCAACAAGCCGGAGTTGAGGTTGAAGAATCCGCATCCGCTTTCGCATCCGCTACTACCTCCGCGGTGTAGTGTGCTCGGAGTTGTTCGCTCCAAGGATATCCTGTTGAGTTTCCCCTACCAGAGTTATCACCATATATTGGATCTGCTTCGTGAGGCTTCAATAGACCCGAAGGTCTCAAAGATCCAGATCACGCTGTATAGGTTGTCCAAGAATTCCCAAATCGCTAACGCACTCATCAATGCCATCCGAAACGGGAAAGAGGTGACGGCCGTGGTGGAATTGCAGGCCCGGTTCGATGAGGAGAATAACATCCGTTGGGCCAACCGGCTCAATGAGGAGGGGGCGCAAATCATTTACGGCGTGCCAGGACTGAAGATGCACAGCAAGCTGTTTCTAATCACCCGTAAGGAGCAGGGCAAAAATGTATTGTATGCACACATCGGAACAGGGAACTTCAATGAGGATACTGCGCGGTTGTATTGTGATCACAGCTTGTTGACAGCAGATAAACGGATTACAGAAGAAGTCTCCAAGGTTTTCCAATTCTATCAGGATAACTATAAGACAGGACAGTACCGGCACCTGATTGTATCTCCGTTTTTCACTCGGAAGAAAATCATGCAACTGATCCAGCGTGAAATCGATAATGCCCGAGCCGGTCAGGAGGCTTGGATGTTTTTAAAGATGAACAACCTGACCGATCCGGAAATCATATCCAAACTGTATGAGGCGAGCAGTGCCGGTGTGCGCATCCGCATGATCATCCGCAGTGTCTGTTCACTGATTCCAGGAGCAGCAGGCCTGAGTGAAAACATCGAAGTGATCAGCATCGTGGATACAGACCTCGAACATGCACGGATTTTCATTTTTGCCAACAACGGTGATCCGTCCTATTACCTCGCTTCGTTCGACTTCATGCAGCGAAATATCGACTTCCGATCGGAGGTGGGTGTGCCGGTTTATGACCCGGATGTGCGTCAGCAACTCAGGGATATTCTGGATATACAATGGAACGATAATGTAAAGGCACGCATGATCAATGTCCAACAGGATAACAAATACCGGGTCACTCGCTCCCGCGTGAAACACCGTGCTCAGGAAGGTATTTACACGTATCTTGCCCTTCCCTCTCAATCAACTCCCCCAAAACACTGAGTAGCCATGCGCTTTGCATCCATCGACATCGGTTCGAATGCTGTACGCTTGTTACTGTGTAATGTCTACGATGATGGACAGGAAGCCATATTCAAGAAGGCCGAGTTGGTGCGTATGCCCATCCGTCTGGGCGAGGATGTTTTTCGGAGCGGTTCCGTGAGCGATGAGAAAATACAGGCCCTATGTAAAACCATGAAGGCCTTTCGCCTGCTCATCGAGGTGTTCGGTGCAGTCAGTTTTCGTGCCTGTGCCACGGCTGCAATGCGCGAAGCGACAAATGCCTCAGAAGTGATTGCGGCAGTCCGGAAGGAATCCGGAATCACAATTGAAGTGATTGATGGAAAATCAGAGGCTGAAATCATCTACAGCAACCACATTGCAGAGCATCTGGATCCGGAGCGCTCGTATCTCTACATTGATGTGGGGGGCGGTAGTACCGAATTGACCCTGTTCGAGCAAGGTCATGTTGTGGCTTCAAAGTCATTCAATATCGGATCCATACGGCTGTTGCATGATAAGGTAACCAAGGACGACTGGATCCAGCTCAAAAACTGGATTCACGAGCACCATGCCGGGCACGAACTCATGGCCATCGGTAGTGGAGGCAACATCAATAAGATTTTCAAGCTTTCTGAACGTAAGGAAGGTAAAGCCCTTTCCTTGCTTAAACTGACCGAGATCTATTATTTCCTAAAACAATTCAGCGTGGAGGAGCGGATAACCCGACTTGGTCTCAATCCCGATCGTGCCGATGTGATCGTTCCGGCGGCCAAGGTGTTCATCACCATCATGCGTGAAGCCGGAATCGAGAAGATCATCGTGCCGCAGATCGGTCTTTCCGATGGCATTGTGCACCTGCTCTACGAGGATTTCATTGCCTCAGGACAAGCCGGCTGAAGATTCCTCCGGTAAATTCAGATCGTAGACTTCCATCAACGGATGGATGAAATACCGATGTCCATCGGGGAGTGAAAAACAGGTGAAGTTCTTACGAAGCCGATGCCCTTTGACGAATTCTTTTCCGTTTCGAATCCGGAACCTGCCGTTGTATGGGATTTCTTCTAAATGTACCCAGCCCGATTCTCGGTTATCGTACCTCGCCAACGCTTTACTGAGCTGTACATCCCCACAACTGCTCGCGGCAGGATTTACCAGGTAGCGCTGCACGGCTTCCGCTATATCCTCCGGGAATATCCTTGCCTCCAGGAAGTCGCGAAGCAGAAACCTGAACTCGGCCTTCCATTCTGTTCCGTGGGGTGATACGCGGTTACCATGTTTAAGATAGCAGGTAAGGTGTGCTACCTCATGTGTAAACGTGATGAGAAAGGCAAATGGATTGAGGTCGTGGTTGATGGTGATGATGTGCCCGTTCCCATCGAACGGAGGTCTGTAATCGCCCAATTTGGTTTGCCGGGTATGTTTGATCCGAACACTGATTCGGTACCGACGGATCCAGTCGAAGCAGACATCAACAGCAGCGTTGGGTACGTATTTCCCCAACCGTATGCGTAGTTCATCTCCTGTAACCGCCATGATGTGCTCTGTGCTGGATGCAACCAAAAATAATGAAGGCGGGGGCTTGTCAGGATAGCACCTGGTACACGATCAGGCTACTGAAATACGCCAGTGCTGACAGATAGAGGAATTGCAATGTCGGCCACTTCCAGCCACCGGTCTCACGCTTCACAACAGCCAGCGTGCTCATGCATTGCATGGCGAATGCATAAAAGAGCATCAGCGACCATCCCGTTGCCGAGTCGTATCGCGGTTTACCACTGATGGGATCGGTCTCCGATCGCATTTTCTCACGCACGGTCAGGGCATCTTCGTCTGATTGCCCAACACTGTAAATGGTGGTCATTGTGCCTACGAACACCTCCCGGGCTGCGAACGATGTAACCAGTGCAATGCCGATTTTCCAATCGAACCCTAGCGGTGCGATGGCTGGCTCAAGCCAATGCCCCATACGGCCTGCATAAGAGGCTGCCAGCATCTCCGACTGCAGTTTTGCAAGACTGTCATTGCTGGTGCTGGCTGAAGCTTCAAGGCGATTGTGCTCTTCCTCCAATCGGCTGAAGTCACTGCCGGGCCCGCGTGATGATAGGAACCAAAGCACAATGCTTATGGCGATGATCACCTTACCGGCGTCGAACAAGAAAATACGGATTTTTTCAAGAATGGAGTAGAGGATGTTCGACCACCTGGGAGTGCGATAAACCGGGATTTCCATGATGAAGTAGGCGCGCTCGCGGGCTTTCACCACGTACTTCATGAGTGCTGCCGAGCCGATGGCAGCCAGGAATCCGATCAGGTACAAGGCCATCATGGCAAGCCCTTGCAAGCTCATGATACCTGCATAGCTTCCTTGCGGTACCACCAATCCGAACAGCAGGGTATAAACCGGTAGTCTGGCCGAACAACTCATCAGGGGGGTGACAAAAATGGTGATTAGGCGTTCCTTCCAGCTTCCTATGGTCCGTGTCGATAAAATGGCGGGCACTGCGCAGGCTGCGCCGCTGATCAGGGGTATCACGGAGCGACCATTGAGTCCGAATTTCCGCATCAGCTTATCCATCAGGAAACTGACACGAGCCATGTAGCCGCTGTCTTCTAAAATGGCAATGAATGTGAACAGCAGTGCAATTTGCGGAATGAAGATGACGATACCACCGATACCAGCCAGAATACCATCAACAATCAAGTCATTGAGCATCCCCGCCGGAAGTGCTTCTCGCACAAATTCACTTAATCCGGCAAATGTTTCGTCAATGAAATTCATGGGCCACTCAGCAATGCTGAAGATGGCCTGAAACATGAGAAAGAGAATGAAGAGAAAGAACAGGTATCCCCACACCCGGTGCATAAGTAGGCGGTCGATGCGTTGGCTGATACCCGGCACACGCGGTGTTTTGGGATCCGTTACAACGTGACGCAGGATTTCCTGAATCACCTTGTATCGTTCCAGCGTCTCATACGATTTCAGTTTTTCAAGGCTGACTCCGGTGGAGTCGATCAGTTGGCCCGCTTCAACGAGCTGTTGTTTTTCAAAACCGAATTGCCCAAGCGAATCGCGATGCTGGGCTATCTGCATGGCCGAATAATCGCTGCGAAGCTTTAGCAACTCCCGGAGTCCGCGGATAAGTTTCGGTGCGAGTTCGTTGGTTTCAAGCACGTCTTTTTCCGGAACGGGAGTAGGACCGACCATGACCTGCTTCAGTTCTTCTATACCTTCTTCCTTCCGCGCATTGATCGGTACCACGCGTACTCCGATCCTGCGTTCCAGATCCCGTACATCGATTTGAACACCCGATGCAAGCACCAGGTCCATCATGTTCAGTACAAGGATACACGGCAGCTTCAGATCAACCACCTGGCTCGCAAGAAACAGACTACGCTTCAGGTTGGTTCCATCGGCGATGAGCAAAACAAGGTCCGGGTGACTGGGATTGTGCGGGTCGCACAACACTTCGAATGGAATGCGCTCGTCGGGTGACTTAGGGTACAAACTGTAGGTTCCCGGAAGGTCAATCACCTCGAACCGGGTCGGTGTGCCTGTGGAGGAATTGTAAATGGTACACTGGCCGGTCTTCTTTTCAACCGTAACGCCCGGAAAATTGGCCACCTTCTGGTGTAAGCCCGTTAGTGAATTGAAAACGCTGCTTTTTCCACTGTTGGGGTTACCCGCAAGTGCAACCTTCAGCAGCCGATCGCTTGTACCTGCGGATTGGTTCCCGTCTTTCACCGGAAGTGTTTTTACTGAAGAGGTTTGACGAGAATGGATGCGGCCTCTTCGGTTCGCAGTCCGAGGGTGTAACCGTTCACTTGAATGGCCATCGGACATCCCAATGGCGCAAAGCGGTCGATGGTTACTTTCTCACCCGGCAAACAACCCATTTCCAAAAGCTGCTGCTTCACGCGATCGTCAGAAAACGACTCAATAATGGCAGAGTCACCTTGATGAAGGCTCGACAATCGTTTGGTTTCACACAGCATAATTGGTTTTATTTAGAATAAATCTAAAGTGATACGAAAATAGGCAGACCGGATTGAATGCAAAAGAAGAAACCGGAAAAGAGGGTTATGATATTGATAATCAACTGATTATTTAGGAGTGATTCTCCTCATACACCGCTTCCGGATGAACGGTTCCCGGTTTTTGCCCCCATTTCGGACAATCGCATCCCTTTTTGAATAGGCCACAGGAGGACAAACTTGTCACTAAAAAGCCGAGAAAGACCAACCGCAGCATGAATCTCATTCAGCAAATGTACGGGCACAGGTGAAATTTCTGTTTGAAAGTCTTCCGGAGATTTCAACCGCGAGGATAGGCCATTCGCTAATTTGCACCTGTGATCAGGAAAACGCTATATGCCATTGGACGCTATTGGATATTCATGGGTAGCCTGTTCATGAAGCCCGAGAAGTTCAGCGTTTACTACAGGCAGGTGATGCATGAGCTGGTCCGGATCGGTGTTGGAGCCTTGGGTATCGTTGCCCTGACTTCTGTATTCATGGGCGCTGTAATCACAATTCAAAGTGCGTACAACTTGGTCAACCCGATGGTTCCCCTGTACGCTGTGGGAATCGTTGCCCGTGATTCCATCATTCTGGAATTTTCTCCAACCATCATCATGCTCATCCTGGCAGGAAAAGTCGGTTCGAGCATCGCTTCCGAGTTGGGTACCATGCGCGTTACCGAGCAGATTGATGCATTGGAGATCATGGGAATCAATTCGTCCGGTTATCTTACACTACCCAAGATCGTTGCAGGTTTGATCATTACACCTTTTGTAGTCATCCTCAGTATGTTTTTGGGCATCCTCGGTGGCTGGATCGCCGGCGACCTGAGCGGCACGGTTCCAAGTGCGGATTATATCCAGGGAATCCAGGATCAGTTTCTGCCCTTCAACATCGTTTTCGCCATGATTAAGGCCCTTGTGTTTGCCTACATCATCACGAGTGTTTCGGCCTTTCATGGTTATTTTACGGAAGGAGGTGCACTCGAAGTAGGTCAAAGCAGTACGAAAGCAGTAGTCTACAGCAGCACAGCCATCCTTGTGTTCGATTATATATTGACACAACTAATCCTGGCCTGATCGATGATAGAGGTAGAAGGTATATCCAAGTCGTTTGGTGCAAAACAGGTTCTCGATAACATCTCTTGTCGTTTCGAATCGGGGCAGGTGAATTTGATTATCGGTCAAAGCGGAATGGGCAAGACCGTTTTAATGAAGTGTACGGTCGGACTGTTCGAAGTGGACATGGGCTGTATCCGTTTCGATGGCCGGGACTTCAGCTCCATGGATTTTCGCCAGCGTAAACCGATCCGTCAGGAAATCGGTATGGTTTTCCAGGGCGGCGCTCTGTTTGATTCTCTTACCGTGGAAGAGAATGTGATGTTCCCGCTGAATATGTTCACCGGGATGAGTCTCTCCGAGAAACGTGACCGGGCGGATGCCTGCCTCAAACGTGTTAACCTGAAGGATGTCCATCAGCGTTATCCATCCGAAATTTCTGGTGGGATGAAGAAGCGTGTTGCCATTGCACGGGCCATTTCCATGAATCCGCGCTATTTGTTCTGCGATGAACCGAATTCCGGACTCGACCCCAAGACATCAATCCTGATTGATGAATTGATTCGGGATATAACAGAGGAATTCAAAACGACCACGGTTGTTAACACGCACGACATGAATTCACTCACCGAAATCGGCCAGCACATCGTGTTTATACATGGAGGTCGAAAGTGGTGGGAGGGAAGTTATGCCGATATCATGCAAAGCGGCAACGCCGAACTGGATGATTTTGTGTTTGCCACGAAGGTGATGCAAAGGCTGAAGCATTGAACCACCTGCTAATCCTCTGCCATGCGTTCATTGCTTTTCTTGTTGCTGACTGCCGGTTTGCTGCTTCAGTCCTGCGATTCTGTTCCACCCAGGGATCTTTCAGAAACGACTGTTGTTCCGAACGAAGTGCAGGTTTTCAATCAGCAGCTCGACTCAACTCGCATCAAGAAGTGGATGGGAAGTGATTCTTTCCTTTCGAAGGATACAGGTCTAGTCTTTCGGGTATACCGGGAGCGGAATTGGATTGCAGCATGGACCACTCCACAGGCATGGACGGAACGGGCTTTTGCCGTTGTTTCTGCCTTGGAGTCCATCGGAGTAGAAGGGGTTCGAGACTCCTTTCCCTTTTTGGGCGATTTGCGCCGAAGACTAAGCGCAG
>JBJTJB010000185.1:0-13346 GCA_046095245.1 Bacteroidota bacterium
ACCAATATCTATTCAAACAATTCAAGCTGTAATGCACGTTCTGCAACCGCTTCACAACCCGATATCAACGGTATCTTCAACTTCAATGTGAATTCCGGAAGCCGAATCGAAATCGTAAAAGACATTGCCTCTGCTACGGATGTACAGCCGGTAATCAATGGTTTCGATGCGTTCCTGATGCGTCGTGTGCTTGTGAACGATGCATCATTCGTTCCTTCTGTGTATCAGATCATCGCCATGGATGTCAATACCGATGGTGTTGTTTCTGCAGGCGACCTTTCACAGATCAATCAGCGCGCAGTGTTGTTGCTTCCCGAATTCCAGCAGGACTGGAACTACAACGCTCAGGGTGTATCCAATGGTCAACCCTCGCGTGACTGGTTGTTTGTAGATGTTACAACCTTCTCTTCCAATCCCAACTATGCGGTTTCATCCACCTATCCCTCCAACGATGGAGTAGGGTACAGCAAGAACCGCGTTCCTCAGGTTGAGTTCTGCAGTCCGATTCCGGTAAGTCTGGTAGGTGATTGTCCCCTGATCGGTACCGAGAATTATATCGGTTTGATGTTGGGCGATGTAAACGGTAACTACGCTTCAAACAACGGAGCTCCAAGCCCATTCCGTAGCACGGGCGATGCGGTTGTTTTCGATGCCGCGCGCTCGTATGAGGTGGATGGTTTCGTGAACATTCCGGTCCGTTTCAACGGTGCTTCAGTCCATTCAATCGACTTCTCGTTCAATTATGACCGCAGTCAATTGGAATTCGTCAGCGCATCCGACCTCTCAGGTCAATTGATGTTGCTCACTCACGAATCGGCAAACGACCAGTTGGTTCGTTTCACATCGAGCAGCTTACAGGAGGTTTCTGCTAATGCGGCTGTTGCTGCTCTGCGATTCCGCAAACTGAACCAAGATGCTTCGGCATCCATTCAGCCTGTAAGTGCCTTCCTCGATGGCGAATCGGTAAACACCGAAGTGACATCACGCACGCTGAACTCCTCTGCGCCCGTGTTGAATGTATATCCTAACCCTGCTCAGGATCTCCTGTTCGTGTTGATCTCTGTCGATGCCCAGCGTGAGTTGACAGATCTCAGTGGACGCACCTTGATGACCAGCAACTATGTGCTGGCTGGTGAGCGAACCGACCTCAGTGTGGCCGGAATTGCCAATGGCGTGTATGTGCTGAAGGCAATCAGCGGAGACCAGGTCAGCACGACTCGGATTGTTGTCAAGCGTTAATCTTTTCGTCTAAATATTCAGGCCCCGGAGTTTCCGGGGCCATTTTTGTTTCAATAACTTAACGAAATGTTCACATCAACTGGCGCGATGAGCTGAACGCTCAGTATACCTTTGGAATTATGGTTAATAAGAACAGTTTATTCAGCATTGTGTGTTTCATCCTGCTTTCATTGTGGGGGTTATTAAATGAAGCAGAGGCAAAGAGCACCTGCTTTTCACTGGACGTATCTGAACTGCAAACTCCGGCCATAGACTCACTGGATACTGTGATCTTTGATCTGTCTCAAGCGGTGTATGGATCCAACACAGTGTATTTCCCGGTCTATTTCTCCTCTGACGATCTTGTGTATGCACTCGATTTCGCTTTGCGCTACGACGATTCAAGGCTCGTGTATGATACCATTACGCTTGCACCTGCTGGTTCCGGCTTGCTCGCCTATTCCTTTTTGAACCCTGCCGATTCGACCATTCGTTTTACATCAAGTCAGTTTGTTGCACTACCCAACCGACAGCCCATCGCTTATGTGCATTTTGAATTGGCTTCGGGAACTACCTCGCTTGATACCAGTGATTTTTATAATCTCCGTGGATTACTCAACGGGGATCCCTGCACCGAATTGGTGATTCCGCCAGGTGTGACAGGTTTGAATGAGTCCGTTCATTCAATAGAAATCAAGGTTTACCCGAATCCTTCTACAGGTCAGTTTATGGTTAATACGGAAGAACAATGCCAGTTTGTACTGTTTAACGAAAACGGAGAACATGTTCTATTCGATGAGAACAAACTGGTTCCCGGAGTTAATCCTATTCATCTCCCTGCGGATTTAGCCGATGGCGTTTATCTGATTTATCTCCAGACCAAGGATCGGTTTGGTTACAGCAAACTATTGCTTTTAAGGCGATGATTCATCGTACAATAAACCAGGGATTGAGTAAATCCGCTTTATTGTATAACACCGGTTTGCCATCCGGTTGGATCAGGGTTTTTCCCGCACCCTCTGCAATGGCATGGCCAGCGGCCGTATCCCATTCCATGGTGGGAGCGAATCGTGGATAGATATCAGCACTTCCCTCGGCAATCAGGCAGATTTTGAGCGAGCTTCCGCTGTTGACCAATTCGAGATCCGGATTCTCGGTCCGCTGCGATTGCACGAACGCCTGTGTTTCGGTGCTCATGTGGCTCCTGCTGGCTACAATGCGGAATGGCCTGTCCGCTTCGCTAATCGGTAGTCTTTCTCCATAGGAGGTCAGGGAAGGTGGTATTTCTCCCGTCAGGAATCCGCCTTTACGATACAACCTGTAAGATCCCATGCTGCTTCCTCCGAAGTACAAGGCTCCGGTTACCGGTGCGAGAATAACGCCAAACACCGGCCGATGTGATGAAACCAACGCGATATTCACCGTGAATTCGCCGTTACGTCGTACGAATTCCTTGGTTCCGTCCAGCGGATCTACAATCCACAGGCTTTCCCAGCCTGATCTCTCCTCGTACGGGGCATGTCGTCCCTCTTCGCTCAGTATGGGGATTCGCGTCGATTCCAGGACTCTTGAAATGGCTGTATGTGCGCGTTTGTCAGCTTCGGTTAGCGGACTGTTATCAGCCTTCTGTTCAACATCAAAGGCCTTGCTATACACATCCATGATTTCATTGGAGGCGATGAGTGCAGCCTTTACGGCTTCAATCAACAAGTGGTCATTCGATCCGATTTTCATACGATCATCCCCGCTCCGACAGTCTCGTTACTCGCTTCATCAATCAGTATCACACTTCCGGTGTGTCTGTTTTTCCGGTATGGATCAGCAAAAAGCGCCTGCGTGGTTTTAATGCTGATGCGTGCAATATCGTTCATCGCGATCTCCTTGTCGGTTTCGTTCCTGTGCAAGGTGTTGATGTCGACTTTGTATCTGATGTCCTTCACCAGGCAACGCGCCTCTCGGGTAGTGTGGCGGATCACATACTTCCCTCCATGTTTCAGGCTTTCTGCGTTCATCCAACACAGCATGATGTCGAATTCCTGTACCGTATTCGGAGTGTTGTTCTCGCGAACAATCATATCTCCACGGCTGATATCGATTTCACGGTCGAGCGTGATGGTAACGGACATGGGGGCATACGCTTTTTCTATCCTGTCGCCGTCAAGTTCTATGCTTCGGATGGAGGCGGTTTCTCCATTCGGTAATACTTTGACGCGATCTCCGGGTTTGAAAATCCCGCTAGAAATCCGTCCTGCATACCCCCTGTAATCATGGTATTCCTGTTGCTGCGGTCGAATCACATACTGAACCGGGAATCGGCAATCGATATGGTTTTCATCGCTGCTGATGTGCATGTGCTCCAACAGGTACATCAAGGTAGGACCCTGATACCAGGTCATGTTGTCTGATTTATCCACCACATTATCGCCTTTCAACGCACTAATGGGTACGAAGTGGATGTCTTTTATATCCAGTTTGGATGAAACTTGTTTGAATTGCGCCGAAACACGGTCGAATTCCTTTTCGTTGTATTCCACCAGATCCATCTTGTTTACGCAAATGATGAGGTGCGGGATCTGCAGGAGGGAGGCAATGAACGAATGCCGGATGGTCTGCTCCACGACTCCTTTTCTGACATCGACAAGGACGAGCGCCGCATTGGCATTGGACGCACCCGTCACCATGTTTCGGGTGTATTGGATATGACCCGGTGTGTCGGCGATAATGAACTTGCGCTTCGGTGTGGCGAAGTAGCGATATGCAACATCGATGGTGATACCCTGTTCGCGCTCTGCTTTCAAGCCATCCACCAACAGACTTAAATCAACGTGTTCGAATCCGCGCTGCTGGCTGGTACGTTCTATGGCCTCAAGTTGGTCCTCGAAAATCTGTTTGGAGTCGTATAGCAATCTTCCGATCAGCGTGCTTTTCCCATCATCTACACTGCCGGCAGTTGTAAAACGCATCAACTCCATGTCCAAATAACCCTCTTTACTGAATGTGCTCATCTCGTGCGTTTGAATGAATCTGTGTTGAATTAAAAGTAACCGGCTTTTTTACGGTCCTCCATGGCAGTTTCACTGCGTTTGTCATCGGCCCGGGTTCCCCTCTCCGTTGTGGTGCTGGTCGATACTTCATCGATGATCTCTTCCAGGCTGGAGGCGGGAGAAGGCACAGCACCCGTACAGGTCATATCTCCGATGGTCCGGAATCTGACGGTCATTTCTTCCGGCTTTTCATCCTCCTTCAGCGTGAGGTGTTCGGATGCTGCGAGCAGCGTTCCATTGCGGTTGATGATCATCCGACGGTGTGAAAAATACAGCTCAGGGATTTCGATTTTCTCCAGTGCGATGTACATCCAGATGTCCATTTCTGTCCAGTTGCTCAGTGGAAACACCCGGAAGTGTTCTCCCACATTCTTCCGGCCATTGAGTAACATCCACAATTCCGGCCGCTGGTTTTTCGGATCCCATTTTCCGAATTCATCGCGGGGCGAAAAGAACCGCTCTTTTGCCCGTGCCTTTTCTTCATCTCTTCTTGCACCTCCCATAGCCGCATCCACTTTCAATTCTTCCAATGCATCAAGCAAGGTAACGGTTTGCAATAGGTTTCTGGAGGCATTTACACCTTTCTCTTCTTTCGCGCGCCCCCTATCAATCGAATCCTGAACGTACCGAACGAGCATTGTCGCTCCGATACGATCTGCTAGTCGGTCACGGAATGCAATGGTTTCCGGAAAATTGTGTCCGGTATCGATGTGCAATAATGGGAATGGAATTCTGGCAGGGTGAAACGCCTTCCGGGCAAGATGGGTCAGCACGATGGAATCTTTTCCTCCTGAAAACAGGAGTGCAGGTCGTTCAAACTGGGATGCGGCTTCACGGATTACATAAATCGCCTCCGACTCCAGTTCGCGCAGGTGATTCAGGTGATAAAGGATCATGGTGTATCGGGTCGAAGGAGGGGTTCGCAGGATTGGATCACCTGTTGGGCACAGGTTGTTTCATCATTCAAATGGGAGTGGATGGTCAGTTCGGGATGAAGTGGCGGCTCATAGGGTGCATTAACACCGGTGAAATCCGGAATGAGTCCCTGACGCGCCTTGGCATACAGACCTTTGATATCGCGTTGCTCACACACTTCGATTGGACAGTCGACGAATACCTCGATGAATCTGCCTTCCGGAAAAAGGGATCGGATCCTATCGCGGTCTGATCGATAGGGGGAAACGAAAGCGGTCAGGACAATCAGGCCTGCATCGAACAGCAGCGCCGACACCTCTCCGGTTCTGCGTATGTTTTCCTGTCGACCCGACGGACTGAAATCCAAATCTGCATTCAGTCCATGGCGCAGGTTGTCGCCATCCAGCAGGTAAGTCTTAAAACCGCGTGACTGCAGCGCGCGCTCAACAGCATCGGCGAGCGTGGATTTACCGGATCCGCTCAGTCCCGTAAACCAAATGACAGTAGCGCGCTGGTTCAGGATACGCTCCCTGTCTGCCCGCTTGATTTGGTAGTGATGGCGCACTACGTTCGGATTCTGTTCAGTGCCCATTCATTAAAGTAAATTATACCAGTAAGCGATTCCGGCGATGACCAGTGTCATGCATATTAGAGTCGGTAATATCCCATAGCGGATATAGTCCTGGAAGCGGTATCCTCCGGGTCCATACACCATCAGATTCGTTTGATAGCCGAATGGTGTGAGGAAGTCGATGGATGCTGCGAAGGCGATAGTCAGGAAATACGGAGTGTAATCGGAAACGCCCATTTGCTGCGCTGTAGCGACAGCGATCGGGAATGTGATGACTGCGGCAGCTGCGTTGGTAACGAACATGGTTAGGATGTTCGCAACCAGGTAAAGACCGATGATCACGCCGATGGTCGGATGCAGAGGTCCGGTAATCGCTATGACGTGATGTGCAAATAGCTCATCCAGTCCGGAATTGGAAATGGATTTGCCGATACCGATAGATAGGCCAAGCATGACCATCAGTTCCAGGTCGAGTGATTTTTTCACATCTTCAACGCTCACGAATCCGGCAAGCGCGATACTGCCCGTCAGGATCATTAAAGACAACAACAGGCTGATCACATCGAAGGCCTCCAGAGCGAGTGCTGCAGCCAGACCCAGCAGGATCCACTTTACAAGACTTCGGTCTGCATGATTGATTTGCCTTCGTTTTGAAACGACAAACAGATCGCGGCTTTTTTCGGCGCGACGGTAGAATTCCTTTCCTGCAAGCAGTAACAGCAGATCACCATTCCGTAATTCGATGTCACCGACTTTTCCGCTGATCTTCTCCCCGTCGCGGTTCACAGCAACTATCGCAGCATCGAAATTCTGCCGGAAATTGGTGGTGTTGACAGGTTTGTTTTGCAGGTTGGATGTGGGGGCCACAATCGCTTCAACCACATCCGAACGCCCTGTGGTCGGGTAATCTGCAAAATCGGCCGGCACGAGATCCCTGCGGTTGTTCATTAAATCAATCACCGTATCGGTTTCCCCTGCAAAAATCAGGATGTCTCCTGCCTGGATGAGATCGCGCGGGGAGACCGGCGCAATCCGTTTATCGCCACGGATAAGTTCGACCACATACAAGCCGCGTAGTTGGCGAAGTTTATTGTCATCCAGCGTTTTTCCTGCGTAAATCGATCCTTCAGGCACCTTGGTTTCAATCACATACTCTCGGGTATGTTCCTTGAATTCGGTCAGGGCGTCTTTCCGTTTCGGCAACAGTTTGTTGGAAAAGACCACCATGTAGATCACCACCAGTATCACAATCGGCAAAGCGATGGGCGTGAAGGCGAACATGCCCAGAGGTTCAAAGCCGGAACTCACGGCAAGACCGCTCACCACTAAGTTAGTGGAGGTTCCGATCAGGGTAAGGGTGCCTCCGATGATGGCCGACATCGACAACGGCATCAATACTTTGGAGGCACTGATGCGTTTGCGTCTGGCCCAATCGTAGGCATACGGCATCATTAAAGCCACCAGCGGCGTGTTGTTGACAAATGCCGACACGCCCGACACCACCGTTCCCATCCGCAGTAAAAAGTGCCTGTAGCCCAGGTTGCTGCGAAACAAGCGGAATACATACATATCGAGTGCGCCCGAACGCTTGATCAGGTCGCTGACCAGCAGGAGCAGGAAGATTACAGCGATTTGCTCGTTCGAAAAGCCACTGAGTGCTTCCTGCGTGCTGATGACACCGGATGCCATCAGAATCACGATGGCCAATACGAACACGAGCACCGGTTTGATGATTTCCTTGTAGAGCAGGAAAATCATCCCCGGAATCACCAACGCAACGGTGAGGATTTTAGGATCGTACATGTGGCGTGTTCAGCCACGAAGGTAATCCATTGCGCCCGTACTGCTGAAGCAGCTTCCGTAACTCACTGTTGTGGGCCATATAGTGCGTTTTGAGCAGGTCCGTCGATTCCTGGTCCATTTCAATACCTTGTTGTGTATCACGGGCGGAATTGATTGTGTAGTAGAGCTTGCGGATGCTGCGTTTGAGGGCATGATGATTCCGAAAAAAACCCTCAAGACGTTTGTTGACTTTCAGAGCGGCCTTGTGTAGCATGGGGTTCCGCGCGTACAGCGTTTTGTTTTCGACCGTGAACAAATTTGGCAGTTCCGGCAAGGGGTTCAGGCCAAGCCATGCGGTGAGTTCGTTGCAAAGCGCCCTCGGATTCTCCCGCAAGGCATCGAAATAGACGATTTTCAGATTGTCACCGTAGATGCGCAACCAGGGCTCCAGGTATCCGGCATATTCACCTTCCCGCACTCCACGGGCAAAATAGTCCTGATCATTTGAGCTGGACCTTTCCATGGACGCTCGAATGAAATCCGATATGCCCGAGCTGCCATCCTTCAGCGCTTTTGAGCGAATGTGGTGGTAAAAGGAGCTCAAACGCTCGACCGGTTCGCGCAGAATCAAGATAATGCGTGCATCGGGGCTGTGCGATTGGATCGCCCCGGCAATTACTTCGCCACCGTACAGGTAACTCGGACTGGCCTCCATCCGGTAGGGCTGCGTGCCGCAATGCATGAAATGCTGCAGGTATGTTTCGGGAGGAGCCAACGCTTTCCCATCCCGCAAGGGCATGTAATAACCGATCTCCTTGATTCTGCTGGCGCAAATATCCGGATGCTTGGATAAGTAAGTGAACAGCGAAGTGGTTCCGGCCTTATGAACGCCGGCAATAATCAGATTAGGCCACCTCTCTTGAAAAGACATTGTTTATATTCAAAGCATTACCATAACAAATAATGTGCGTTGCCCTGCGGCAGTGTACGCATTGATTTACACTCTGTTGAAGTCCGGATGAATTGATGGATTTACTCCTGATAAATTTCATTCGGTATCAACACACGAAATCCGGCCTAAATGTCGTTACTTTTCGTACATTCGCCCAACAAAACCGATAGTACGATTGAAAAAATCAACGGTTCACCTTCTGACGCTGCTGATTGCGGTTTTTTCAATTGCTTTGGTGATGTCGTGTAAGCATGAAGTTCCGGTTCCAATTGTACCTTGCGATGAGAGTACAGTTGATTTTAACAGGGATGTTTTGCCATTGTTGATTTCGAAGTGCAGTATGTGTCATAATCCCTCTAATCCCTCTGATGGTATTGTTTTGACTTCCTATGAGTCTGTTATGAATTCAGATGTTGTTGAACCGGGTGAATTGGAAGGAAGCGATTTGTGGGAGAGAGTCACTGAAAGTGATCCGTCCAAGGTTATGCCTAGGCCGCCGGCACAGCCGCTTTCAGCTGCTGAGCTCGATATTATTGAACGTTGGATACAACAAGGAGCACTCAATGTGACATGCGGCGAAAACTGCGATACTAGCTCTGTGACCTATTCCGGAGTTATTCGTACCTTGATCCAGACCAAGTGTCAGGGTTGCCATACCGGCAGTGGCGCAGGCGGCGGATGGGACTTAAGCACCTATCAGGGAGTTGCAACGGTTGCATTAAATGGTAAGCTGATGGGTTCCGTTCAGCATCTTGCAGGCTTCAGTGCCATGCCCAAGGGCGGAGCGAAACTCCCGGATTGTGATATTGCCAAATTCCGCATTTGGGTGAGTGCAGGATATCCGAACAACTGAAGACCAATACTCCTTTGGAAACAAGTTCAAATACTCTATTACGAATCAAAGGGTCATTTAATTGGGCCAGATTCTTGTCTGCAATCGGAATTCTCTTGACTGCAGCTTCTGTTTCCGGATGTTATTACGACGTTGCAGAAGAGTTGTATCCGCAGGGTAGTTGCGACACCGCAGCTGTCAGTTACTCGGCTGTGGTTGTTCCCATGTTGCAGAATAACGGTTGTCTTGGCTGCCATGCCGCTCCCGCCAGCGCAGGTAACGGAATCATACTTGACAGTTATACCAGCATATCGAATCTTGTTCAGGATAACAACCGCTTCGTAACAGGTGCTGACCGAATGCCACCCGGCTCTACGAGCGGTATCTTAACAGAATGCGATATGAGCAAGCTCAGGGCATGGGCCGCTGCTGGTGCCACCAATAATTAAGGAAATGCGTAAAATCATTCTGATACTCCTTGTGCTCTTCGTCGCCGGTGGACTTGCAGGCTATTACATGTGGAACAAACGTGTGCCCAGCCTCGAGGACTCGCCGGCCAAGGCGACGGTAACGGCCGATCAACTCTGCGAAGCCTTCATCTCGGATGAGGAAAAGGCTAACAAGGACTTGCTGAACCAGGTGGTGGTTGTTTCGGGTACCGTGAACGATGTGTTCTGCGATACCACTGGTACGAATATCATCCTTTCCTCTTGCGTTGATTGCTACATGGTCAATTGCAGGATGGAACCTGGTCGTGATCCGAAGGTCGAACCCGGCCAGACCATTACGCTCAAGGGTATTGTGAACGGGTTCAATATGTTTGATGTCAATATCAATCGCTGTGTTCCCGTAACAGAACCCTAAACGGATTACGGCACATCTTTTGCCAAAGCCCCGCTGCACTAATAAAATCCAACCATATGAAGAACACCATGCTATTGACAGCCTTGCTGTCGCTCAGCCTGTTTGCGGCTGCCCAGGACCGTTACATGACCCGAAGCGGTAAGATCTATTTTTTATCGGATGCGCCGATGGAGAAAATCGAAGCTGTAAACAACCAGGCCGCCAGTGTCCTGGATGCTTCAACAGGTAAAGTGGAGTTTTCGGTTTTGATGAAATCATTCGAGTTTGAAAAGGCCCTGATGGGTGAGCATTTCCAGGAAAAGTATGTAGAGTCCGACAAATTCCCCAAGTCTTCTTTCAAGGGGATTATCACCGATTTCAGCTCTGTAAATCTCAGCAAGGATGGAACTTACCCGGTGAAGTACAAAGGTGATTTTTCCTTGCACGGAGTTACCAAGCCGGTGGATGGAACGGGTAGCGTCACCGTGAAGGCCGGAAAGATCAGTGCCAAGAGTACCTTCATGCTTCCGATTGAAGCCTACGGTATCGAAATCCCCTCGTTAGTAAAGGACAAGATCGCCAAGGAAGTCAAGGTGATGGTCGATGCATCCTATGAGAAATTTGAAAAGAAATAACCTCCTACCGGCGATCACATTCCTGATCGCCGGTTTCTTTTTTATCTCGAGTCCACTCCGTGCACAGGACGATCTCTTAAGCCTGTTGGGTGAGGAAGAAGATCAAAAGGAGTACGTCAAGAACGCCTTCAAGTCGACACGGGTCATTACGACCCAATCGATGGAGTTTGTCGCCCCCGGTGTACTTGATTTCCGTATTCTTCACCGCTTTGGTGCCTTCAGCACAGGTGCCGATGAGGCTTGGGGTCTTGATATCGCCAACATGCGATTGGGCCTCGACTATGGAATCACAGATCGGCTAACGGTCGGGGTAGGCCGAAGTAACATCTACAATGAGTTGGATGGGTTCATCAAATACCGCCCGATCTGGCAAAGCAAGGGAAAAGGTGCAATACCATTTTCCTTGGTGTTGATTTCCGGAATAACCCAAAAGAAAGCGATCGATCGATCGCCTGCCAAGGAGTACTACACATCCCGTCTGTCTTTTTACCATCAGGCAATCCTGGGACGCAAGTTCGGTGAGGGCTTCACGTTGCAGCTGATGCCAACGCTGGTGCACAAGAACATCGTGGATTCCACCCGATTCGATCACGATTTGGGTTTTATCGGTGTTGGGGGCCGCATCAAGTTGTCGCGGAGTATCAACCTGACTTTTGAATACTATGAGAAGGTGTATGGTGAGTGGAGTTCGCGCAATACGATGCCGCTTTCCATCGGCTTCGATATTGAAACCGGCGGCCACGTCTTCCAGTTGCACTTCACCAACTCGCAAAACCTCAACGAGCGTTCGTATCTGACGGATACGCAGGGTAAATGGTCGGAAAATGATATCCACTTCGGGTTCAATATTTCCAGGGTATTTACGCTTTCAAAGCCGAAGAGTTTTCGGAAGTAGGGGTGGCGTTGAAAACGAATCGGTTTTAAACGTTTATCCAGACGGCTAAGTCCTGTCAGACCGATAAGTTTGTGCCGGGGTGGAGGAGTGGCGGCCCCCAACGAATCCTGTTATCAGGCGCTCAATTCAGGCCTTCTTTTCCAACAGGTGTACGCAAGTTTCCAGAATCCGGGCAGTTGCTTTGCCATCCCAATACTCGGGTACACGTCCTTTCTTAAAACGTCCGGATCCGATATCGCTTAGCACTGTTTTGATTTCTTCGGATTCTGCCCTGACCAACACATTGGTTCCTTCCTCTACAGTCACCGGACGCTCGGTATTCGGTCTGAGGGTAAGACAAGGCACACCCCTGAATGTGGTTTCTTCTTGTACACCGCCGCTATCGGTGATAACCGCTTTGGCGTTTAGGACCAATGCCTGAAAAGCAAAGTAATCCAGTGGATCGGTAAAGAGTAATCCGTTAATTGCGGAAAACCGTTCAGAAAGCCCCAGTGCGTTGATGTTTTTACGGGTCCTGGGGTGAACCGGGAATACAACGCGATATCGAGGTGTTATTTCTTCCAGTAAAGTGGCCAATTGTTCCAGCCCTACCGCGTTATCTACTGTGGCCGGGCGGTGCATGGTCATGAGTAAATAGTCCTGACCATCGATGCCCAGTCTTGTGCGGATATCATTCGATCGGATATCAGCGTCAAAGGCTACAAGCGTATCGATCATCGTATTCCCTGAAAAGGTGATCTGATCCTCCTTTTTTCCCTCCGCTAATAAATTCATCTTTCCGCTGGACTCGGTTACAAAAAAATAATCGCAAAGGTGATCTGTCAAAATGCGGTTTATCTCTTCCGGCATACTGCGGTCGCGGCTTCGTAAGCCACTTTCCACATGAGCACAGGGAATGCCAAGTCGGTTCGCTACCCATGCACCTGCAAAAGTCGAATCCACATCACCCACCACCAGAACCAGATAGGGCTTTAGATTAAGCATATGGTTTTCCAATACACTCAACATGGCTGCTGTTCGGGATATCGGTGATCCAAGCAAAGGCTCCAGTACGATATCCGGATTGAGTCGAATCTGCTTGAAAAACACCTCAGCCATTTGCAAATCGTGGTGCTGTGAGGTATGCAGGATCTGAATGTCTAATGGACCACCCATCGCCTGATTGATGGTCCTGAATTGCGATACCTTGATGAAATTGGGTCGGGTACCGACAACGATGAGCAGGCGTTTTGTTGACACGTTCAGGATTTTGTCAGATGCCGAAGGTAGTCCAGTGGTATGAATTACCTAAGCATTGATTTTATGATAGAACACGAAGTAAACGGCCATCACCAAACAGCAAAACGCTGCAAGATGATTCAAGCGGATGACCTCATCCTTAAAAAAGAAGAACGAGAAGATGACGAAAACCACCAGGGTAATGACTTCCTGAATCACCTTCAGCTCAACCAGTGAAAAGGGGCCGCCTGTGCCACGGAATCCAATCCTGTTGGCCGGCACTTGCAGGCAATACTCAAAAAATGCCAGACCCCAGCTGATCAGAATCAGTCCGAAGAGTCCGGTCGATTTAAGCGGACTCCACTGTCCGGATTTGAGGTGTCCGTACCAGGCAACCGTCATAAATAGGTTAGAACCTGACAGCAGTAAAAGGGTATAAAC
>JBJTJB010000186.1:0-1914 GCA_046095245.1 Bacteroidota bacterium
TCCCGGAGAACAACAACTCAAGTACCTGAACCAGTCCTTTCCGATCCGATTGTATTTTGACAACGATTACCCGGATCCCCGCAGCAGAAAATCAACAACCAGGAGTCAGGTGGATACCTTGTGCCGTAACTACTTGATGAGGCAAGCGGCCTACCTTCGGGAGCAAGGCACCCCAGAGGAATCCACCGCAATCAACTTGTTTTTCAGGGATTCTGTTCAGGGACACATGGATAAACTGGATTCCTTCACGCGTCAGTTGCTTATCCGTTTGCAAGGCTCAGAGAATGGCCTGACGATTACCGTAAAAGGGACGGCCAGTCCTTTGGCCGAAACCCGTTACAACCTAACTTTGTCAGAGCGGAGGATTAACAGCCTGCTGAATTTCTGGAGGTCTTGGGAAGGCAGCATTCTCGAACCCTACCTATCCAAGGGGCGCTTGAACATTGTGTTCATCCCCTCCGGAGAGGACGCTTCCAGCACAGTAAGTGACCGGCTTACCGAACAGGCCCGTTCGGTTTACAGCCTGGGCGCAGCACTGGAAAGAAGGATTGAAATCATCCGCATCGAAGAACTGAAGTAATGAAACGCATTCTGCTTGGTGCAATTTTCCTATGTGTTTGGACATGCGTTGCTGCTCAAAATCTGGTACCCAACCCCAGCTTTGAACTCGTAACCGGATCACCTGTTGGCGAAGGCGACTGGAGTAAGCTGCAGGACTGGGATGGCCTGAACGGCACGCCCGATTTGTATGAGCGCGGTTTCGCAACAGGAAGTGTGAATTCCTGCGACCAGGTTGGAATACCGGGAAATGGAACCGGTGATTGTGATGAGGAAAATGGATTCAACCATTACGTCGGGCTATCCTTCCAAATCCCCAGCGGAAACCGCGAATACCTCTGTGCCAAATTAAAGGCGCCTCTGCTGCCGAATGAAGTCTACCGGGTTGAGATGGTAGTTCAGCTGGCTGATAGCGCACAATATGCCATCAACCTCCTCGGAGCACTTCTAACCCCTTCCAAGCCGGTTCAAGGCTCACCTGGGGCTCCCATCAACACATTCGCCACGGCAAAGGAATTCAATACGGTTACCGACCGGAACTTCTGGATTCCGATTACCGGAAATTTCCAGGCACAAGGCGGTGAGGAGTACATCACCATCGGATTGTTTCGGACCAGTGCTTCAGCTCCGGCATTCTCATTCACCAATACGGGAGCACGGAATTCAGGCTGTCAGGCTGTGGAAACTTGTGCATACTATTTCTTCGATGATATTGTAGTCCGCCCGTTGAATGTACGGGTGAACATTGACGGAGATACGATCATTTGTCCGGGCGAGAGCACCATCCTCACTGCCGATTGTAATCTGCCCTATTGGTGGTCCATTACCGGCAACCCTACCGACACCTTCAGCATCAACAAAGATGTTGTAGTCCCTCCCGGAGGACCCTACACCTATTACCTACATGCCGAAGGGATCACCGACTCGGTCACCATCCAAATCCTTCAGCCGCCACCCGTCAACCTGATCTCCGACACCTTGATTTGTGAGGGCGATTCGATTCAGCTGGACGCAACGACTCCGGGAGGAATCGATTATGTGTGGAGCAACGGATCCCAGACTCCAGTGACCGTACTGAGTGATACCGGCGAAGATGTTGTAACAGTTACCAACAGCGCCGGCAGTGCAAGCGATACGGTCCGCGTACCGGCCTTCAAATCGAATCCGCCTGTACCTCTCGGTAACGATTCCCTGTATTGCTTTTTCTATTACGATACCCTGCGACTGGATGCTGGCCCCGGCCTCATCTGGCAATGGTCGACGGGATCTGCCACCCGGCGGATCACAATCCTGCAACCCGGCACCTATTCCGTAACCGTGAACAGAGCCAACGGATGTGTCAGACGGGGGGAAATG
>JBJTJB010000187.1:0-1305 GCA_046095245.1 Bacteroidota bacterium
TGGATTATTGTATGGTATTGATAATTAATGGCATGTGTAATTTGATTGTTGAAAAAACCAGCGGTAGCCTTTGAGCCGGTGGTGTATCTTTGTTCATCCCAAATCACATGATAAGCGCAACTGAAACACCCGTAAGCCAGCAGAATTATGAACGTCAGCTTGGCGATTGGATCGAACAGGAAAAGGCGGCCATTGAGCTGATTCACATCACAGGAAGTTTGTGGTTCAATAAATCCGTTGAACTGATCATCTTCCGCAACCAGTTGGTTGACCGGTCCGCAAGCCAGATTCTCAATCTTCATCAATACGCCAAGGACATCGTGAAACGTCCGATTGGAATTCAGGAAACCTTGGAAATTGCCCATGCGCTGACCTCATTTGATTTGGCTCCATCCCGGATAGATATCGGGAAGCTGACCGCCGAATGGATTCAGGAGCGGCAGGCATTCGGTAACGATGTGAATGGCTTTATCAGCAACAAACTGGCTGATTTCATCGGACACGACCGCCGCAAAATGGTGCCTCGGGACGTGGTCTTGTATGGTTTCGGCCGCATCGGTCGTATTCTGGCCCGTGAACTTGTAGCACAGGCCGGAAAAGGGGAGCAGTTGCGACTGAGAGCCATTGTGGTACGTAAACGATCGGAGGACGATCTGAGCAAGCGTGCCGAATTGCTGCGCAATGATTCCGTTCATGGTCCCTTTCCCGGTACGGTTATCGAGGATCATGGAAAAAATGCCTTAATCGTGAATGGACATACCATTTACGTGATTGATGCCAAAAACCCGGAAGAGGTAGACTATGCATCCCTGGGTATCAACAACGCACTGCTCATCGACAATACGGGTGCATCCCGCGACAGAGAGGGACTTTCACGTCATCTGAAGGCCTCAGGTATCGACAAGGTTTTACTCACCGCACCGGGTAAAGGGGATATTCCCAACGTGGTTTACGGTGTGAATGAGCGTAGCCATAACGAAGACGAAAAAGTATACTCCGCTGCCTCTTGCACCACCAATGCCATTGTACCGGTATTGGCTGTGATCGAGAGCAAGCTGGGTGTTGAACGTGGACACATCGAAACAATTCATAGTTACACAAACGATCAAAATCTGCTGGATAACTACCACAGCAAATACCGACGCGGGCGATCTGCAGCCATGAACATGGTGATTACGGAGACCGGCGCGGATAAGGCGGTAAGCAAAGTGATTCCTGCTTTGGAAGGAAAACTGACCGGTAATGCCGTGCGCGTACCCACTCCCGATGTTTCGCTGGCCATTCTCAACTTGACGGTAAAACAGG
>JBJTJB010000188.1:0-6527 GCA_046095245.1 Bacteroidota bacterium
GCTGTTGATACACCCAAGCCTGCGCGGGCAACTTGATCGGCCGCCTCATACGTGAGGGTTCCGGACTTTGACACAATACCAACCTTACCCCGCTTGAACACGAAACCGGGCATAATTCCGACTTTGGCTTCGCCCGGCGTAATGACACCCGGACAATTTGGACCGATTAAGCGGCACTGCCGTCCCCGCAAGTACTCCCGTACCATAATCATATCCTTGGTAGGAATGCCTTCTGTGATGGCTACGATCAGTCCGATACCCGCTTCAGCAGACTCCATAATGGCATCGGCGGCGAATGCCGGAGGAACAAAAATGATCGACACGTCCGCACCCTCTTGCTTCACGGCGTCGGAAACGGTGTTGAAAACCGGGCGATCGAGGTGCGTCGAACCGCCTTTCCCGGGTGTTACGCCTCCAACAACGTTGGTTCCATATTCAATCATCTGAGTGGCATGGAAGGTTCCTTCGTTGCCTGTGAATCCCTGGACGATAATCCGGGAATCATTATTGACCAAAACGCTCATTTTTTCCTCTTTTTCGGTGCGCAAAACTAGGTAAAATCATCCTTGGCGCAATCCGGAAAAGACAGCAAGTTGCGCCTTGCATGTGCTATTTTTGCAACCGCATGAACAACACCACCCCATACACGCCGAAAAACAAGATCCGCATCGTCACTGCGGCCAGTCTGTTCGACGGACATGACGCCTCCATCAACCTCATGCGCCGCATCATCCAAAGCAGCGGTGCCGAGGTGATTCATCTGGGCCATGACCGCTCGGTACAGGAGGTGGTGGAATGTGCTATCCAGGAGGATGCGAATGCCATCGCCATGACCTCCTACCAGGGTGGGCACATGGAGTATTTCAAATACATGCATGATTTACTGAAGGAGCGAGGATGCGCGCACATCCGCATTTTCGGCGGAGGTGGAGGCACAATCCTTCCTGAAGAAATCCGCGAATTACACGACTACGGAATCGCCCGCATCTATCACCCCGATGATGGCCGTTCGATGGGACTTCAAGGCATGATCAACGACATGCTACAGAAGTGCGACTTCGCCACCGGATTTGGACTCAATGGTGAAGTGAATCACCTTAGCACAATCGCTCCCTATTCGGTTGCACGTTTGATTTCTGCTGCCGAAAACAACCGTGCGGAATTCGAACCCTTCCTGCCCAGCATCGAAGCCGCAGCCAAGGAATCCAAAAAGCCTGTTCTCGGAATTACCGGAACCGGTGGTGCCGGAAAATCAAGTCTGGTGGACGAATTGGTACGCCGTTTCCTCATTGACTTTCCCGAGAAGAGCATTGCCATCCTATCGGTAGACCCCTCTAAACGCAAGACCGGAGGTGCCTTACTGGGCGACCGGATTCGCATGAATGCCATAAACAATCGGAGGGTTTACATGCGCTCTCTGGCTACCCGCCAAAGCAACCTGGCTCTCAGCCGGTATGTAAAAGATGCGGTTGATGTCGTCAAGGCGGCCGGATATGATGTGGTAATCCTGGAGACCTCCGGAATCGGACAAAGCGATACGGAAATCACCGACCACAGCGATATGTCGCTGTATGTAATGACACCCGAATACGGAGCAGCTACCCAGCTCGAGAAAATCGACATGCTGGATTTTGCCGACGTCATAGCCCTGAACAAATTCGACAAGCGAGGAGCTTTAGATGCCCTACGGGATGTCAGAAAACAATACAAACGCAACCACCAGCTTTGGGATGCCGAGGATGAAACGCTCCCAGTGATTGGAACCATTGCCTCGCAATTCAATGATCCGGGCATGAACCGCCTGTACAGGCTGGTGATGGATCGCCTAGCCCAAAAAACCGGCAGTGCACTCCATTCAAACCTGGATGCGAGCGATGAGATGAGTGAGAAAATTTACATCATCCCCCCGCATCGTACGCGCTACCTCAGTGAGATTGCAGAAAACAACCGCAAGTACGATCAGTGGAGTACGGAGCAGGCTGCAATCGCCCAAAAACTATTTGGAATTCACAAAGCACTCGAAGTGCTTCAGGAAACCGATGTAACCGGCAAAGAAAAGGCGGCAGAAACCCTACGCAGTGCGTATGCCGAGTGGGAACTCCGCCTCGATGGGCAGAACAAGAAGCTCCTCGGGCAGTTCCCGGACAAAATCAAACAGTACAAAAGCGACGAATACATCTTCAAGGTACGTGATAAGGAATTGCGGATCAAAACCTGGACTGAATCGCTTTCGCATTCCCGAATTCCCAAGGTATCCGTTCCGAATTATGAAGCCTGGGGGGAGCAACTCAAGTGGATCCTACAGGAGAATTTCCCCGGTGAGTTCCCATTCACTTCGGGGGTTTTCCCTTTCAAACGGTAAGGCGAAGATCCCACGCGCATGTTCGCCGGGGAGGGAGGGCCAGAACGTACCAACCGCCGCTTTCACTATGTCAGCCAGGGAATGCCGGCACACCGCCTGAGCACTGCATTCGATTCTGTCACCTTGTACGGCCATGACCCCGATTTACGTCCGGACATCTACGGTAAAATCGGAAACTCCGGAGTTAGTATTTGTTGCCTGGATGATGCCAAGAAACTATACTGTGGCTTTAACCTCGCAAATCCGAAAACATCGGTTAGCATGACCATCAATGGTCCGGCCGCCATGCTAACCGGATTTTTCATGAACGCCGCCATCGATCAGCAATGTGAACTTCACATCCGCAACGAAGGGATTCAGGAGGAAATCGGAAAGAAAATTCACGATTTACAAAAGACACAACCGGGTGAGTCGCCCCGGTACAATGGGCCTTTACCTGAGGGGAATGACGGCCTTGGACTTATGCTTCTCGGATTGACTGGCGACCAGGTACTGGCTCCTGAGACCTACCAGAAAATCAAAGCCTATACCCTGTCACAGGTCAGGGGAACGGTACAAGCCGATATCCTGAAAGAAGACCAGGCACAGAACACCTGCATTTTCAGCACTGAATTCGCACTTCGACTGATGGGCGACATGCAGGACTATTTCATTCGTAACAACATACGTAACTTCTACTCCGTTTCAATTTCGGGTTACCACATTGCAGAAGCGGGAGCCAATCCCATCACCCAGCTCGCGTTCACCCTTGCCAATGGCTTCACATATGTGGAGTACTATGCAAGCCGCGGTATGGACATCAACGCCTTCGCACCCAACCTGAGCTTCTTCTTCAGCAATGGAATCGACCCGGAATACGCTGTAATCGGTCGTGTGGCCCGACGGATCTGGGCCAAGGCCATGAAGCTCAAATACGGAGCCAACGAACGTAGCCAGCTGCTCAAATACCACATCCAGACCAGCGGACGATCGCTTCATGCGCAGGAAATCGACTTCAACGATATCCGGACGACATTGCAGGCTCTTTATGCAATTTATGACAACTGCAACAGCCTGCACACCAATGCCTACGACGAGGCCATCACCACGCCTACCGAGGAAAGTGTGCGCCGTGCCATGGCCATCCAGCTCATCATCAACCGCGAGCTTGGCCTGGCCAAGAACGAAAATCCACTTCAGGGTTCATTTATCATCGACGAGCTTACTGACCTTGTGGAAGAGGCTGTCTTAACGGAATTCGACCGTATCACCGAGCGCGGTGGTGTGCTTGGGGCAATGGAAACCATGTATCAGCGCGGAAAAATTCAGGAGGAGTCCCTTTACTACGAAACCTTAAAGCACACCGGTGAATACCCCATTATCGGTGTTAACACCTTCCTCAGCAGCAAAGGATCACCAACCATTCTTCCCAAGGAGGTCATCCGTGCTACCACAGAAGAGAAAGAATATCAAATCAGCATGTTGAACTCATTGCACCAACGGCATGCAGATACTGCTCCACGTTTGTTGCGCGATTTACAACTGACTGCTATTAGGAATGGCAACATGTTCGATGCCATGATGGAAGCCACCAAATATTGCTCACTCGGTCAGATTACGCGGTCCCTTTTTGAAGTGGGCGGGCAATACCGCAGGAATATGTGATGAAGGATTAATGTTGCAGAATTGGTGTAACGTATTTTTCATTTGGGAATCTGGAACAACCAAGTTGCTTTACGGAGCTTGGAAATTGAGTTTTTAAGGGGATTAGATAGTCGTATACAAACGTTTAGTTGTGCGGAAATTTCATTGAATTCCAATAAATTTGCGACTGGGGAGGAGGAGTGGCGGCCCCCTTCGGCTTTTTGATTAAATTATTGAATTTCAGGACTTTAATCGCGAAGTACTTTCATGTGATTTTGATCAGCACCCAAGCAGACTTGGATGCAATCTCATCAATGCTTCTCCAGCCAACGACTCAGCAGGGTATCGTATAACCACCACCTTCCGCCGTTTTCATAAACCAGATCCTTTTCCTGTAGAGCAGCCAATGCTGTCTGAACAGAGCTGGGAGTTCCAAGGGCATATTTCCTGACAAAACTTGACCCCATCACCTTGACCGCGCCGCGTTCACGAGCTATACCACGTAACAACAGCCATTGATTACGCGTCAGGAGGTCTCGATATGTCCTGAAAAATGGAGCGCGCTCCTGCAGTATTTGCTGCAATTCAGTCTCCAATGTCCATTCATCGATGTGTTTCCGTGGACCCTCAAGGATACGGACAAGGCCCTGGCTCAATGCATCCACCTCTCCCCTGCTCCATTCCATCAACCGTTCCGATGCGGCCTGATCCATCTTCTTTTTTGCAGTATTCATCTGCTGTTGGATCTCTTGAATCAACGCATCCTCTTCCTGCGAATCAACTCGGATGCATAGCGTTTGCTTATCGAACGGCCAACACTCCCCTGCCCGTAGTCGATCGGACTGAATTCCATCGTTAATAGCAAAAATGATCTTGCACTTCACATTTCGCAGGAGTGACTCCCTGAGGGCCGATCGGATATCTTCGTCGACAATACGCTCCAGATGTTCGACCATGACGAGTTTAAGATTTGGCAAACGGGCTGCATATCCGAAAAGCTGATCCAAAGCCACTTCATAACGGACATCGTCATCGATGGAAAAATCGACCGTAGGTGCCTGAGAAAATCCATCGTAACGCACCACAGGACGCAGATATGTAAATGCATTCGCAAATTCCTTCATGACCTTGACCTGGCCCGTGTCCACATGTTTGATGCACTCGCCTGCAATCGCAATCAACAGATCGGATTCATGCACCACATCGGTCAAATCAATGTGAAGGACCGTACCGGATTTAGCGGAATATGCTTCCGAAACAAACTCACGGAGCAACAGGGATTTGCCCATACCACGAGGCCCGCTGAGTACAATCTGTCCGAAGGTTTGCAAACCCCTCCGAATGGAATCAACCAAATCCGGACGAGGAATATGTACTCTGTTGGCTAAGGTTCCTTGCATGTTTTTTTACCTAAAATACATAACGCAAAATACAAAATATTCAAGTCTTCGTTTGGGCATTCTTCTAAAGCTGTCAACACCCCCGTGTTCATGCGTTCGGCGCATCTTTGCAGTGTGAATCGCCCCCAGCAGCCGGAGATATCCCCGGCACTTCTCGCCTATTTACAGGGATTTCTCATGGAGGGGAGAAAAGAGCGCTTTGAGAAAATCCTGGAACAGCGAACGCGCTTTCTAACCTGTGTGCTCGAGAATATTTCCGATGCGCACAATGCCAATGCCGTCATGCGATCGTGTGAATGTTTCGGGGTTCAGGATATTCATATCATCGAAAATGGGGCGAAGTTCAAACCGGCCCGAAAGGTGCTGAAGGGTTCCCACAAATGGCTCAGCATCCATAAATACCGCGAGGAATCACACAACACCAGAATGTGTCTGAACTCGCTCAAAGAAAAAGGGTATCGGATTGTTGCCACCAGCCCCCATGCAGCCCATGTTTCTGTACACGACCTACCCCTTGATCGACCAATCGCCCTCGTTTTGGGACAGGAACATATCGGAATTTCGGATGTTGTGCGGGAGTTAGCCGATGATTTCATCATTATTCCGATGCAAGGATTTACAGAGAGTTTGAATATTTCCGTGGCTGCTGCAATCCTGTTTCAGTCGTTAAGTCACCGGATACGGGCCTGTAACGAAATCGATTGGAGGTTAAGTGAAGCAGAAAAGAATGAACTGCGCAAAACCTGGACTCTGAAAAACCTGTACCGAAACGAGCTTCTCATTGAGCGTTTTTATCAGGACAATCCATGAAGCTGACCGATATCCATACCCACCGGCGACCTCCGGAGTCTGTTTGGGGCATTCAAAACCTGATGAATCCCGACCAGGTTAAAAACAGCCTCGATCAACCCGGTTCATATTCAGCAGGACTGCACCCCTGGCACATACACCCCGACTATTGGAGAGAGGATGTTCAATTATTGAGGGAGTGCCTGCATCATCCAAACCTGTTTGCAATCGGGGAGGCCGGTCTTGACCGACTTACCGACCTGCCTCTCAGTCTGCAGGTGGATGTATTCCGCGCCATGGTTGAACTTTCTGAAACGGCAAAAAAGCCATTGCTGATCCACGCCGTCAGAACC
>JBJTJB010000189.1:0-6841 GCA_046095245.1 Bacteroidota bacterium
AGATCCCGGAAGCGGCCTCTCCAATACATCCGCTTCCATCAGTCCGACTCACACGTTTACCTCTTTAGGCACTTATTCCGTGAATGTCGTGATCCGATATCCTTGCTTCACTGATACATTGAATGCCTTGGTCAATGTTGGGGGAGCAATTGTAACACCCCCCAATATCGCCATTGCCTGCAGTTCCTACACGGCGCCCTGGGGTGCGGTGTATACACAAAGCGGCACCTACAGCGATACACTTACCACAGCCACCGGCTGCGACAGTATCATCAGTGTGAACCTCACCATCACCGGTGCCATCGTTACCCCGCCAATCACCGCATCGGCCTGTAGCAGCTATACGGCTTCTTGGGGTACCACCTACACCCAAAGTGGAACTTACAGTGATACGCTTACAACAGCCTCCGGCTGCGACAGTATTATCTCCGTCAACCTGAGCATCACCGGCAGTGTGACATCCCCACCGGTCAACGTGAACGCCTGCGACAGCTATGTGTCACCGTGGGGTACCGTTTACACCCAAAGCGGAACCTACAGCGACACCCTCACCACCGTGAATGGCTGCGACAGCATCGTCAGCATCAACCTCGCCCTCGCCTCAACGATCCTTTCATCACAAACAGCCAGCGCATGCAGCAGTTTCGTATCGCCTAGCGGTAATGTCTATACGCAAAGTGGCATCTACTCCGACACCCTGTCAACCGTAGCCGGCTGCGACAGCATCATCACCACCACACTTACCATCACCGGAGTCCCCACCCTATCCGCCACGGCAAGTCCGGACACCTGCGACCGGAACACCGGTACAGCCACCGCAACAGCTTCGGGTACCGGTGGGACGTATGCCTACCTCTGGTCCAACGGCTCTTCCGGCAACGGCATCAGCAATCTCGGCAATGGCCTGTACACCGTGACCGTCACCGACCAGAACGGCTGTAGCTCCTCCGCGCAAGTCGCCGTATCATCCATTCCCGGACCAACGGTCACTGCAGGTGCATCCTCCTTCATCATCCTGGCGGGAGATAGTGTTCAACTCAACGGCACTGGCGCGACCAATTACCAATGGAGTCCGACGGACGGATTAAGTTGCACCACGTGTGACAATCCGGTGGCCACTCCTGCACAAACCACCACCTACACAGTAACAGGAACAGACAACAACGGCTGCACCGGAACAGCCGCTGTAACCATCACCGTTGACATACTCTGCAACGAACTCTTCGTGCCCGACATCTTCTCACCGGAAGGTACCGGACCCCAGGCAAATGAAAAAGTGTGCGTATTCGGGAATTGCATCAGCGAAATGCTTTTTGCCGTGTACAACCGCTGGGGACAACTCGTATTTGAAACGAATGATCCGCTGGCATGCTGGGATGGAACATTCAATAGGCAGGAATGCATGTCGGGAGTCTATGCCTACCGGTTGACCGTTACGCAGACCGACGGAAAGGCCATCACCCGCTCCGGAAACATCACCTTGGTAAGATAAGCCCGACGAATCATGAAAAGAATACTCACGTGTTGCTGCATACTGTTCTTCGTTTACGGAAAAACAACCGGACAAGACATCCATTTCTCCTTTGCCGAGCAAACACCGCTACTGTTGAATCCAGCCATGGCCGGTGCGAATCATGAAATGGAAGGGATCGTGAATTACCGGAACCAGTGGAGCAGTCTTGGAGACCCCTACAAAACCACCTCCGCCTCCTTCCATAGCCGCATCAATTCAGCGAAAAGGAAATCGGGAAACATCCTTGCCTTGGGCATACGTTTGCACAACGACAGGGCAGGCAATCCAGGCATGGTGAGCAATGCAGCATCGCTGGTCATCGCCGATCACGTAAAGACGGGGCTTTATAGCAAGATCGGTGTAGGGATGGATCTGGGTTTTGGTCAGCGGTATATCAAATCGGCAGACGGCCGATGGGCTTCCCAATACGATGGCACAAATTACAACCCGGGATCAGCCAGCGGGGAAACGCTTGAGAACACCGATTTCAGGTACTTCGATGCGGGTATCGGGATATTGTATTCCTACGAACACCGGACCGGCACCCTCGCCAAGACCATGGACCGCATGTTGAACGTCGGCTTATCCGTGTATCACGTGAACCGTCCCAACAACTCGTTCGTCAGGGAAAACGCCGAACGCTTACCCCTGCGCTACACCTTCTTCGCTCATGGAGAAATGGCCTTGAGCGGGACGGACATGGCCATACTACCGGGAATCACCATTCACCAGCAGGGCAATTTCAGCGAATACCTGATTGGCTCCTCCATCAAGTACACCCTGATGGATAAAACCCGTTACACCGGCTTCCAAAAACCGCTGTCGTTGACGGCAGGTTTGTTTTGCCGGCTGAAGGATGCGGCCATCGTCAAGTTCGCAATGGACTGGGACCAGTACGCCTTCGGTTATGCCTTCGATTTCAACACCTCCAAGCTCAACCGTTTCACCAACGGGAGCGGAGCCCACGAAATCTTTCTGCGTTTTTCCGTTTCAGAAATCCGACCTCTGCGGCGATAAACATTGATTCGGCTGAGCATCGCACCCCGTACCTTAGCAACTTAAGCGCCTTTGATTTGGGTAGGTTAAAAAAGGAATTCTAATTTTAACTATGGTATTAATAGACCACGTGAAATCAATGACCCATCGACTACGCTCAGGGACCGGGGGCATTTAGTCTTTCGAGAAATAATCCCCACTCTGATACACTCCCGTCTGCTGCTTCACGAGTTGCATGAGCACGTCGTTCGCAAGCGATGAAGCTCCAAAGCGAAAAAGATCCGGACTCATCCAATCCTGACCGAGGGTTTCACGTAAGACAACCAGGTATTGTAGCGCCAGTTTTGCTGTTGCGATGCCTCCGGCGGGTTTCATGCCGATCTTTTTTCCTTCGCGGTAATAGAAATCGCGGATGGCCTCGAGCATGACCAGGGTAACGGGTAGCGTAGCCGCAGGTTGTACTTTCCCTGTCGAGGTCTTAATGAAATCGGCTCCGGCGTACATGGCGATGTCGGAGGCGAGACGCACATTGTCGTAGGTGCTCAGTTCGCCGGTTTCAAGGATGACCTTGAGGTGCGCCTCTCCACACGCTTCTTTCACGGCCGCAATCTCGTCGAACACGTAGCTGTACTCCCCGGCCAAAAAATGTCCACGTGAAATGACCATGTCGATTTCGTCGGCTCCCTCGTTCACGGCATATTTCGTGTCCTCGATCTTCACCTTGCGGTTGCTCATCCCGCTGGGGAAGGCCGTCGCCACTGCAGCCACCTTCACCTTACTGCCCTCCAAAGCCTGACGGGCTACGCGTACCATGTTGGGGTAGACGCACACAGCCGCTACTGAAGGCAGATTCGGTATGGACTCGTGGGGACGGATGGCCTTGGCACAGAGCTGTCGCACCTTGCCCGGCGTGTCTTTTCCCTCGAGGGTGGTAAGGTCCATCATCGAGAGGGCCATCTTCAGGGCCATCACTTTCGATTCATTCTTGATGGATCGCTTGGTGAAGCGCGCAGCCCTCTCCTCCACGCCAACGGAATCGATGGGAGAGATGGAAATGCGGTCGAGGTGCATGGTGTACATCGGTATTTGGAGTGGATACGAAGGTAGCAAGAAGCGGGCATGAGCCGTTTTCATCCGATTGTATCCGTTTGTCCACGGACAACTATCCCCGAAATCAGCAATTTTGCACTCACACGCCATGCCCATCATTCCTCCACCCCTTCAGCCCGGCTCCGTCATCGGACTCTGTGCTCCCGCCCGGAAAGTCACACCGGCCGAAATGGCTCCCGGCATCGCCCTGCTGGAATCCTGGGGCTACCGCGTGAAGACAGCTCCCAACTTGTACGGCGAACACCACCAGTTCTCGGGAACGGACGAACAACGCGCTGCTGATCTGCAAAGCCTGATCAACGATCCCGAGGTGGATGCCATCATCGCAGCGCGAGGAGGGTATGGATGTGTACGGATTATCGACAACATCTATCTGCATCCGCTGCAAGCCAAACCCAAGTGGATCATCGGCTTCAGCGACATGACCGTACTGCACAGCCAGGTTCACCAACACACAGGAATCGCCACCTTGCATGCCCCCATGATGTACAGCCTGGCTGAAAACCGGACACTGCCTATCGCCGTTGACAGCCTGCGGAACGTGCTGAGAGGAGAACGGACAGCTATTCACGTTGACGCACATCCGAACAACCGGAACGGAGAAGCGGAAGGAGTTCTGGTGGGTGGTAATTTGTCGCTACTCTATGCCCTCGCCGGAACTGGTTCTGACATCGATACGCGAGGAAAAATCCTGTTCCTGGAAGACCTCGACGAATACCTGTATCACATCGACCGCATGCTGATGCAACTCAAACGCTCGGGTAAGTTGTCGGGGGTGAAGGGCCTCATCATCGGCGGTATGAGCGACATGAAGGACAATGCAGTGCCGTTCGGAAAAACAGCAGAAGAAATCATAGCCGAAGCAGTGGCGGAATACGACTACCCCGTTTGCATGGGCTTCCCCGCCGGACACATCGCCGACAACAGGGCATTGGTACTTGGAGCGCCTTACCAGTTGAATGTATCCGGAAAGGTCATGCTTAGTCAATCGCCCTCCGCTTCCGAATGAAGACCTGGTTCAACTTGCAATACCTTATGCTGATCCGCTCCATGCGGGAAGCAGGATTGCATCCGCTTATCGGACTAACCCTCGGACTTGGCATCCTGTATCTGACCGCATTCGTAGTGTGGGAGCGAATCCCATATCCTGAGACTATGTTCAGCATCCTGTCGGTTGGTATATTGCTGAAGCCGACACTACGCAAACGCAACGAATTCATGCAAACCGTTTTTGGAAAGTCGGCCTACTATCGTGTACGGGTAGCCGAACAGCTGCTGATCGCCAGTCCTTTCACCCTTTGCCTCATCATCAAACACGCCTGGTTATGGGCCTTCATCCTCCCACTGATCTCGGGCATGATGGCCTTCCTCCAAACCGACCCGGGTCGTGGTCGTGTGTTTCCAACACCCTTCGGCAGGATTCCCTACGAAGCTCCGGCGGGATTTCGGAAAACCATGGGATGGATTGCCCTGTCCTATGCGGTTTTGGTGGCGGGTGTCTTATCGGGCAATCACGCCTTGTTCCCGGCCAGCCTGATCATCGTTATCCTGACAGCCTCGAGCTACTTCGGCGAACCGGATGATAAAATGTACGTGTGGATATTCAATACCAAACCCAGGCAATTTCTCCTGAAGAAATGGATGGCCTCCGCATTGTGCACAGTTACCATGTCTTTCCCGGTATTGATCACTGTACTGATTTGTGATGGCAGTTGGTTGCCTTCGCTGGCCGGAATTGTCCTCGTTGGACTCTGCTTGAACGCCCTGATCATCGCCGGTCGATACAGTTCCTTTCCGGACAACATCTCGTTTGCGAACGGATTGATCATGGCCTTTCCGATCGTCGTTCTTCCCCTCCTACCCGTTCTGCTCATCTGGCTCGTGCGACGCTCTGAACGACTCTTGTCATCGCTACTCTCATGATCATCCTTCGGTCCATCACCAAGCGTTACGGAAACCACCTTGTCCTCAACGGCATTGACGCTGAGTTCGAAGAAGGGCGTGCTTATGGAATCATCGGAGAGAACGGAGCGGGAAAATCAACCCTCTTCCGTTGCATCTGCGGACTGGAGTCCTTCACGGGCGAAATCACAACCAAGGAAACTCATCTGAAAGACGTACTGGGATTCTTGCCTACAGAACCTTTTTACTTTCCACGGATGACCGGCCGCGAATACCTCACCCTTCTCTGCACGGCACGAGGGATTCATCCTACCGGGATCGATGCGAAAAACGTATTTGATCTTCCCCTCGACGACTATGCCGCGGTGTACTCCACAGGGATGAAAAAGAAACTGGCCTTTCTCGGCCTCCTGCTGCAAGAGAACGAGGTGTTCATCCTGGACGAACCATTCAACGGTGTTGACATTGAAAGCAACCTGTTGATGTCGGAAATCATCCGCGCACTAAGAAAATCCGGCAAGACACTGTTGATTTCATCGCATATCTTCTCCACCCTGAGCGATGTTTGTGATGAGATCCTCCTCCTGCGCCAGGGTGTTTTCGAATCCCGCCACAGCAAAGACGACTTCCAAGCGCTCGAGAACCGGATGAAAGCCGGTTCGATCGGCAACCGGCTCGATCGCCTCGGACTGAAGTCCTGAGATGAGAACCGTTTCACGTGAACACGCCCACCCTCAAAAGCAAACCGAATCCAACGGCCCACATCGGCTCCCGTGGTGAAGCCCTTGCCGTCCATTACCTCACTTCCATCGGATGCGCCATCCTGGCCCGGAATTTCAGACGGTACAAGGGTGAAGTTGACATTATATGCACCGAGGGTCCATTCCTGGTGGCAGTGGAAGTGAAAAGCCGATCGAGCTTGTTGCATGGCGATCCCGAAACCGCCATCGATCAAACCAAAATCGACCTGATGACGATGGCTGCCGGATTTTACCAGGAATTGCACGGCTTGGAGCAGGAATTACGCTTCGATATCGTGTCGGTGTATTTCCCCAAAAAAGGCCCGGCGCAACTGACCCATTTCAGTGATGCATTTCACGGATAAGCCTCTTCAGGGAGGGTTCACGCGGCAATTGCGACCTTTGCATGTAATCCCCCAGAACCCATGAGGAAAAAGACACCATCCGGACGCCGGTCATCCCGCTCCGAAAAGCCTGAGCGCAGCCGACCTGCCGCACGTAAATCCAGCGGTAGTTCAGGTCCGGCCCGGCCCGGTCGCCCTTCCTCACGCAGGGATTTCGGAGACGATTCCGCTCCTCG
>JBJTJB010000190.1:0-3119 GCA_046095245.1 Bacteroidota bacterium
GGTTTTTCCATCGGCCCTGAGGATGATACGACCTTCGGTGGGGTTGGGGTAAGCGGTCCAGCGGATTCCATCCAACTCTGTACTTGTCGTTTCTTCAGGTCCTCTCAGCAAGATTGCGTTGGTTAGGGCAATCCCGGTGGAATTCAGGTTCGTTGATTGAAGGACATACGCGGTGCTTGCATTCAAGTTTCCTGTACCAGTAAACAGACTCGATAGCGAATACTGCAGATTACGATCTAAACCGGCATCAACGATGTTGACAATGGATCCGTCCAAGGCGCAGCCGGTAACCGTAGAGAGTGCAGTGCCGCCAGTGTTGACCATCGCCCTGGAAAGGACATTCGTTCCACTCGATTTCAAGTACCGATAAAGGTTTTTAGTGGTTCCGTTGTTTAATACGTAGAGATAAGGGCCACTTGAAAACAATCCTTCTCCGGCTGAATTTTTTGAGTTGAGAGTGAGCTTTGCCGCCGCATTGATTGTTCCTGTGCCCGTGAAACAGGCACTCAAAGAATACCGGTAAACCGCTTTACCTTTTTGATCCAGTACCCACAAGGTATCTCCGCTGATGCAATGTCCTTTAGGAGTGCTTAGGGCAGTGCCGGTGTTGGTATTCAGGCTTCTTGAAACCGCTGGCAAACTTCCCGGAGTTGAGCTGCGGAAAATCCGCTTGTTGGTTTGATCAAGGATGTAGCCGTGGGTGGCAGTGACAAATACATCCGCTGCATTGGTGATGCTGTTCAAAGCTGTTCCCGACAGGGTATTGCTTTGTAGGAAGATGAATGATGCATCGTAATAGAATACCTTGTTTGCGGTGATATCGCTGACAACGTATTTTGGACTGAGGCTTTGGACGTTGAGCGTTATGGGATTGGAAGTGACAACAGCCGGACTGACACATGCTGCATTGCTCGTCATTTGACACGTAATCACATCTCCGTTACTCCAACCTGTTCCGGTATAGGTGAAGCTGTTTGTGCCGACCGGACTACCGTTTTTCATCCACTGGTAAACGGGTGCGCTTCCCCCATTGGTGGATGTAGCTGTAAAGGTTATCGTTGTTGAGGAGATAATCGTTGCTGGTGCGTTGGATGAAATGGTGATGGTGGCGGTGAGTATAGGATTTACGATTACAGTCACGTGCGCTGATGTTCCTGTGCATCCTGATCCATCTGTGACAGTGACTTGATAACTACCAGCGACACCTGTGGTGATACTTAAGGCAGTACTGCCATTGCTCCAACTGTATGCGCTATATCCCGAAGGTGCAGAGAGGATGACGGAACCGCCAGCACAGAATGTGGTTGGACCCGTTGCAATAATAGTAGGAGTTATTGCTGCCGGCTGGTTAATCGTAATGCTGATTGTTTTTGAACAGCCAGTGGCATCTGTTACGGTAAAACTCTGCGCACCTGCACTTCTGTTGAAATTTACTGTTCCGGAGTAGGGGGGTGTTCCGCCGCTGGCACTTACCGTGACTGTCGATTGTCCGCCAAAGCAAGCGATGGCTGATGCAGATGCAGTTACGTTAAGTTCCGAAGGTTGGCCAATCGTGATACTGGTATTGGCAGTACAGCCGTTTTGATCTGTAACTGTGAAGGTTGAGGTGCCTGCCGTTACCGGATAATTACCGGTGCCCGAATAAGGAGAAGTACCTCCAGTTGCTGTTATGCTTGCGCTGGTGCTTCCGCCAAAGCAACTGATGGATCCTGCGCTTGAATTGGCAACAAGTTGAGAGGGTTGTTGAATGACTTTGTTGGTTGAAGCAGTACAACCATTGGCATCTGTTACTGTGAAGGTGTAGATTCCGGCACTGACTGTGAATGTGCCGGCGCCAGTGTAGGGCGAAGTGCCCCCCGTTGCACTCACAGTGACTACAGACGTGCCCCCGAAGCAATTGATCACGGTATTGGTACTCGAAGCAATGAGTTGAACGGGTTGTGAAATGGATACGGATGTACTGGCCTGGCATCCATTTGCATCGGTAATTGTATAGGTGTAATTGCCGGCAGAAACCGTAAAGGTTCCGGTTCCGCTGTAGGGGGAAACACCACCACTGCCATTTACGGTTACCGTAGATGTAGTCCCGAAGCACTGAATGTTGGTATAGGACGCCGTAGCATTTACAGTGTATTGGTACCCGATCGTTGCGCTACCGCTTACACTGCACTGGTTGGCGTCAACTGCGGTTACGGTATAGTTGCCCGCCGATAATCCCGTGAAAACTCCAGAACTGTTGCTGATACCTCCCGGGCTGAGTGTATAGGTGATAGTTCCGGTGCCACCATTCATCGTCGCATTGATACTTCCGGTGGATTGACCGATACACCGTGTATTGGCCTGGTTAAGGGCGATAGTGGCATTACAACCGCTCGTGCCCTGAAGCCGGATATTGTCGATGTAAAGGTTGTTTCCATATCTGCCAATGTTTTGGAAGCTGACCTGTACTTGCTGACCGATGTAGGAACTCAAGTTGACAGTGTCTGTCCTCCATTGTGTGCTTGTAGGTAAAAATTCTGCAGTATTGGTGCCCGTTACTGTGGCCAGAGAGCTTCCCCATTTTGTGTAAAGAGGAGTAAAGGTTGTGCCACAATCTGTAGATATGAGAATCCTAAGTGAATCAACATAGCTGCTTAGGCTGTAGGGTTGGTAGGCCAGGTCGAATACCAAACGCGCCGTGCCCAATCCGACTAGGTTTAGGGATGGCGACATGAATTCATCCCTGGCGCCCTGAGCATCGGACGAGTAGTTGTCAAAATACATACACCCATTGCTGTTTCCGTATCCGCCAACACCATTGTATTGCTGCCATGCGATTGCATTATTACCAGCATCAACGTTTGTCCAGTTAGCCGGAGTGAAAACTCCTGACTCGAAATCCTCTGTTAAGGGTAATGCAAATCCCTGGGTACTGATATAATTCGTTTTTGTAAGGGTACTACTCGTCGAGCCGTTTGAAACGGTTAACGTGACGGAGTAAATGCCTGGCGCATTATAGCTAACCGTAGGATTAGCAGCAGTGGAGCTTGAAGGTGTGCCGCCGGGGAATGACCATGTGCGTGAAGTAACGTTTCCGGTCGAACGGTCAGTGAAAACGACTGGCTTGCCGACACATATAT
>JBJTJB010000191.1:0-1275 GCA_046095245.1 Bacteroidota bacterium
CTTCCTGTACAACCATTCTTCAAGCTTGGTTGCCATCCGTAAAAAGAAGCGATTTCTGATTACGCCCAGCTTTTCGGCCGACTCTGGCCACAGATCAGAAACATTGAATACGAACAAAGCCTTTTTGCGTTTGGCAATCCACCATCCACTCATACCCAAAAACAAGGGAGGTGATTCACACAGTACAACATCGAAGCGCATGGGAAGTCGCGAGGAAACCAACACTGCACTGATCGTAAACGAAAAGTAATTCAATAACCGGGAAACAACAGATCGGTTTTTACTGACATAAATCCATGACCGGTATACTTGTATTCCATCCACGATTTCCTTTACAAACCAGCGCCCTGTATAGCCTGGAAGAACTTCCATGGCTGGATAATTCGGCATGGCGGTAAGTACATCGATCTGATGACCCTGTGCACTTAACTCACGGGCGAGTCCGCTGAGTCGGTTCTGCGGAGCACCGGTTTCAGGCGGATAATACTGGCTGAGCAGAAGGATACGCACGGTTCAAGTACGAAGCAAGGTATCAACAATCTTCTCTGAAGCATGTCCATCACCATACAGGCGGCTATTGAAATCGGCCTTTCGCTGGGGCAGGGTAGACCAGCACTGCAGAATGCGCTCCCGGTCGGCACCAGCAAGCACATTACAACCGGAATCAATCAGTTCAGTCCATTCCGTTTCGTCGCGAAGTGTGATGCAGGGTTTGGAAAAAAAGTACGCTTCCTTTTGGAGCCCTCCGCTATCTGTTATCACTGCCTGACACTGTTTCAATAACTCAATCATATCAAAATAGCCTACTGGATCTAAGGTCATAAATGGCAGCTCAATCCTGTTTTCAGCAGCCAGTTTGCGGGTCCGGGGATGCAAGGGACAAACCACTGGTATTTGACGGTGAATTTCGGAAAGCGCTGTAGTGATCTCCTGAAGGCGATTCAAGTCATCCGTATTCTCTGCCCGGTGAATGGTACACAGCACAAATGACGTTAATCCGAGTTTTGAAATCAGATTGGATCGTGTAGAGGAGCGTTGAGCGTAATACAAAGCTGCATCCTGCATCACATCACCACTCAACTGAACGTGCATATCGCTGAATGGATAGCCTTCCGCATGTAGATTGTCGACAGCGGTTTGGGTGGGACAAAACAACCAGTTGGAAACGCGATCGGTCAGTATTCTGTTCACCTCTTCGGGCATTCGCATGTTGAAAGAGCGTAATCCTGCCTCAACATGTGCGATGGGGATATGCAATTTCACTGCAGACAGGGC
>JBJTJB010000192.1:0-6531 GCA_046095245.1 Bacteroidota bacterium
GGACCGTGCATCCGTGTACAATAGCATTGTGCCCGACCGATACGTTGTTTCCGATGCTGGTTGCCGCTTTTTGGTAGGTGCAATGAATCACGGCTCCGTCCTGTATGTTTACCCGATTGCCGATCCGGATGCTGTTCACATCGCCCCGCACCACGGTATTGAACCAAACGCTGCACTGGTCTCCCATCACCACATCACCCACCACCGTGGCGTTTTCGGCCAGATAACAATCGGATCCAAATTGCGGTGTAATTCCGTTTACGGGTTTGATGAGTGCCATTGTAAGGTGCGGGTGTTTAACGTCGTACGAATGAAACAGTGTTGCGTGAGCTTGCATCGGTCTTGCTGACCTGAACGGTATAGTGTCCGGCCGACAATCTCGAGGTGTCGAATCTGGTTTCGGTGTTTCCTCTGATTCCGGAAATGTCTTGTCGGAGTATCTGTCGACCTGCTGCATCGAAAATTTCAAGCAGTAGCGGCTCTTCACGGTCGTGGCGGATTTGGATCAACACATCTCCACCGGCCGTGAGGCTCGGCTGTACTTCAAGGTTCAATGTCGAATAGAAGGGGTCGAGTTTTCTGACAGGTGAGTAACTGAACTGTCCGTTCACATCTTCGATCTTCAGTCGGTAATAACTTACCGCTGTAACCGGAACCGGATCGTTCCAGGTGTAGGCATTCACAATGCCGATTCCTCCGTTGCTGTTCACCCAATCGGATAGGGTGAATTGCAGTGCATCGGCCGAGCGTTCTATTCCATAACGGACAACTCCGGTTTCGTTTATGGCGCTCCAGTCAAGTATCGCTTGGTTTTGCACGAGGCTGGCATCGAAGCGCAGCAACTCGTATCCGGGATTGTTGGTACGCGTGTACCAGACCGGAGCAGTCCAAATGCGTTGTCCGTCCGTTTGTGTGATTTCAGCAAAGTAATACACCGGACTCCCGACCGGGATGTTGTCACTGAAGTTGATTGCCGATTGGTTGTATAATGTAGCTATAGTGCTTGCATTGGCACTTCCTCCCGGAACTCCTCGCCAGATTTTGATGTTACTGACCCCTTCTCCGTCCGGATCGTTCACCTGCACCGAAATTTGTGCTGCCGTAGTTCCGGTTCCGCTGCTGCCCATGGGCAGAGCACTGACTGAAAAATTAACACGCACATTGAAATCGTCCGACGCATACACCGATCGGCGCCGGAATGCCCGCATGACCGCCTCACGGGTAAGGGTATCCGCAACTACGACGGTACGCCCCTGGTGTGACCTGCCAAAGGTGATGTAATGACTATCGTGGTCGATGCCCGGAGCGAGGTGATAGCCTTTGCGTAGCAAGTCACGGTAGCGGTCGGCGTAATTACAACCGGGAGGATCATTGTAAAGGGTATCGGTTGAAAATGCAGGACCGCTGCGGATGGCGATTCCACAAATTGCTGAGTCCCACACAGCATTGTAAGGTGAGGTCAGGAGGTCGCCGAAATCGCCTGCATCCATGTGAGCCAGCCAACCGAAGGCACCATCACCCCGTGCTGCAATTTTTACAAAGAGTGAATTGTAATCGGCCTGGGCATTGTAAATGCTGAAATTTCCAAACTCCCAACCGATAAGGCTATCGATGCCATAAACTACAACGTGTCCTCCAGTACTGATGATGCCCCATTCCATCCCATACAGGCACACGAATTGGCCATCAACATTCACCGAATCGGCTTCGCGCACGCCTTTGGCATAATCGGGAAGCGACATCCCGCCACCGCTGTGGTTGTGATCGGATATTCCCCAAAAATCGACTTGCATCGCCCGGTCGCGTGCATACCCGTAGCAGGATGCTGCATCGGGATAGGAGGGGTTGGCTTCCTGGTTTCCGTCCGAATACAGGGAGTGGCTGTGGATGCTACCATACAAGTGTACAGGGGGCTGTTGCGCATCTACGTGCACTGACAGCAGCCATGCCATCACCAGCAGGAGTGTTCGGATCAAGACCATTGGGTAGGGCAAAGGTACTCGTTCCCGCACCCTGACCCGGTTCCTGCCGCTGTCCGCTTCAAAGAACTTGTACAATCCCGTGCTGTAAATTACCTTGCCGCCCCATGCGAACGCTCCTCCTCGCTATCCTGATTCTTGCGCTCCCCAATCCGGCTCCGGCATCCCGCCTGCGCCAGGTCTGCGATTCCCTCGAGGCCCTTTCCCTGCGTACTGCCATGGAGCGTGATTCGGTTATGCTCCGGGCTGAGAGTCTGCAAGTTATGGCTGATTCATGCGAGGCGAGGGCCATGCGTGAGGCGGCCGTTCACCGACGGCTAAACTTCGCCCGGCAGGATGCAGAGGCCAAGGCCGTACAACTGCAGGACTTCAATGACCAGCTCTTGCTCCTGTCGGCAGTGCTCTCTGTCATCCTGTTATTCGCGCTGACCGGAATTTTTCTGAAGCGGTTCTTGCGTCCCCGAAAGGATAAATCAGTCGCCGCTGCGGATCTGCGCATTGATCGTATGCACAAACTTGTGCGCCTCCGTGAGAGCGGTATTTTATCGGTCGATGAGGCCGAGACCCTCAAGCGGGAGCTCCTGGATGGCGGTGGCGAATAACAATACCGCTTTCCGGCTGTTGTAAGCGCAGAGGTAGATTACCTTTACTCCCGCGTGCATTCACCCAAAGCAATTGTCATCGGAGCCGGAATTGCCGGCATCGCCACTGCCCTAAGGCTCAGGCACAAGGGATACGCGGTAGAGGTGTTTGAGGCGAATCCCTACACGGGAGGAAAACTTCATGCCTTTGAATCGGGCGGATATCGGTTCGATGCGGGTCCCTCCCTGTTTACGATGCCACAACTGGTTGACGAGCTGTTCAACTTGTTTGGCGAGAATCCCCGAATACATTTTCCCTACATCCGCAAGGAGAGGGTGTGTACGTATTCCTGGGATGATGGCACGCGCTTCACGGTTCCGGCTGATGTACAAAAGTTCATCCGTGACGCAGCCCACACCTTCGGTGTCGAATCGGATGTGCTTGAGCGTTATCTGATCAACAGTCGTGAAAAATACGAATTGACTGCACCTTTGTTCCTCGAGCGCTCGCTGCATCGGTTCACATCCTACCTCGATGCTGCTGTACCCAGGGCATTGTTGCGAATGCACAGGCTCGATACCGCCACCACACTCGATGCGGTGAACAGACGGTATTTCCAGAATCCCAAGTTGGTGCAGTTGTTCAATCGCTATGCCACCTACAACGGGTCCTCTCCGTTCCGTACGCCCGGAATCATGTCCATGATTCCCCATCTGGAGATGCATTTCGGTACTTTTTTGCCGGCTCGGGGGATGCACGATATCTCACAGTCACTTACCCGGCTGGCAGAGCGGCATGGTGTTGTGTTCAGGCTCAACGAAGGGGTTGATGAAATTCTCGTCAGGAACAATGCAGCCTCCGGCGTACGCACCCGCTCAGGCGAGTATTTGGCCGATCGCATAATTTCCAACATGGATGTGCTTCCCACGTACCGCAAGTTGCTTCGGGGTGAAAAACAACCGGAACCCGTACTGGCCCGCGAACGCTCCGGATCCGCTTTGATTTTCTATTGGGGTGTACGACGCGTGTTTCCGGAGTTGGATCTGCATAACATCTTTTTTAGCCGCGACTATGCCGCCGAATTCGATGCACAGTTCAAGGGAACGCTGGCCGATGATCTCACCGTGTATGTCAACATCACCTCTAAGGATATTCCCGGTGATGCACCTGCCGGATCCGAGAACTGGTTCGTGATGGTGAATGCTCCAAGCGATACCGGTCAGGACTGGTCATCACTGCGGAACGTAGCCAGGGAATCCATCCTGCGTAAATTGTCGCATAACCTGGGAGTCGATATCGCTCCGCTTATCGAGGTGGAGGAAGTTCTTGATCCTCCCTTGATTCAACAACGTACGTCTTCGCACCAGGGTTCCTTGTATGGCACTTCGAGTAATTCGCGCTTCGCTGCCTTTTTGCGTCATCCCAATTTCAGCTCGCGGATCCGTAACCTGTATTTTTGCGGCGGGTCGGTGCACCCGGGTGGGGGTATTCCGCTTTGCCTCCACAGTGCACGGATTGTAGCCGACCAGATGCCAAAAGTCTGAGCACATGACCTCGAGCCGACTGATATCCCTGGTGCAAAGTCCCTACACCTTTTCTGTATCGGTATTCATCTTGTGGTTAACCTATGTATCCGTTTTGGTTGGAATGAATTTCGGATATACGCAGTGGTTCATCTCCATGACTCCGCTGAACCAGTTGTTGTGTTTTATTCTTTTGATGCTCAACTATCCGATTCTCAATTCCCGTTTGGGTTTGGTATTCCTGGCCTGTTTCGCCATCGGGTTCGGCGCTGAGCAGGTCGGAGTACATACCGGAATCCTCTTCGGGGATTATGCATACTTGCACAATTTCGGACCGAAGTTCGCGGGTGTCCCCTGGCTCATCGGTGTCAATTGGGCATTGCTTGCTTTCATCACCTACGGGTTATGTAGTGCGTTGCCGATTCCAACATTCCTGCAGGTGATGCTTGGTTCCCTCCTGATGGTCCTGCTTGATGTATTGATGGAACCACTTGCACCGGGCTTCGGATTCTGGGCCTTTTCCGGAAATGAAGTGCCGGTATGGAATTATATCTGCTGGTTTATGGTTGCCCTCCCCATGCATCTGATCTTGGTCAAGGTGCGTCCAGAAGCCAACCGTCGTTTGTGTGCACACCTGCTCGCCGCTAATTTCATTTTCTTCATCACCGCCAATGTCATCCATTCAAGCTGATTATGCTATCATCGGTGCAGGCGCAGCAGGTTTGCAACTGTGTTTGCGTTTGCTGGAAGATCCTTTTTTCGCAGAGCGGCGGATTCTCCTGATCGATGCGGACGGTAAGTCGAAAAATGACCGTACCTGGTCGTATTGGGAACGTGGCGCCGGCCGTTGGGATCACCTCATCTGGAAAAGTTGGGATACTGCACGATTCAGTGCTCCGGGATTCAACTCCGATATTCCGCTCGCGGCCTACCGATACAAGTCACTGCGAAGCATCGACTTTTATCGTTATGCAATGGGTGTCATCGATGCGGCGCCGAATGTGACACGGATTCTGGAGCATGTCGACTCCCTACTGGAGGATAGGGAGGGTGTCTGTCTGAACCTGGTTTCGGGGAAGCAGGTTCGAGCCGGATTGGTATTCGACAGCCGTCTACCCGGAGGTTATGATGCAGCTACACCGGATGTAACGAGTATTTGGCAACATTTCGGTGGTTGGGTGGTACGGTTCGATGAGCCGGTTTTCAATCCCGGTGTATTCACCATGATGGACTTCAACAGGCGGTACAGGGATACGTGTAGCTTCACCTATATCCTGCCTGAGAACGCACATCAAGGCCTGATTGAATTCACGTTTTTTTCTCCGCAATGCGTTTCCAAATCGGTGTATGAGGCAGAAGTTGAGGAATACATTAATACACACTTTCCGGGAAAACGGTACAACGTGGTCGACACGGAATTCGGGGTCATTCCCATGAGCGATTATCCCTTTCACCGACACCATACTTCGCTCGTCACCCGCATTGGAACCGCAGGTGGATGGGTAAAGCCCTCTACAGGATACAGTTTCCGCAATACGGAACGCTACATCGATGTCTTGATTACCAACCTGAAGAATGAAAGAGTTCCATCGAGAGGCATCTACTCATCCCGTCATCGCTTTTACGATTCCTTGTTTTTGTACAGGCTGAAAAACGAAAATGCCAGTGGCCATGAGTTGTTTACGGTCATGTACAAAAACAATCCCATTGACCGGATTTTCCGTTTCCTGGATGAAGAAAGTAGTTTCGGAGATGAACTTCAAATCATGTCCACTTTTCGCCCCTGGCCATTCATGCGGATCATCGCTCAGAAAATAGGGAGGAGGTTGCTCAGATTGATCCGTCCTTGATCCGATCAACTACGCCCGGGTCGAGCAGTGTAGAGGTGTCGCCGAGCGAATCCGTATCCCCTTCTGCAATTTTTCTCAGGATCCGGCGCATGATTTTTCCCGAGCGTGTTTTCGGAAGTCCGTCTACGAATTGGATTTTGTCGGGCTTGGCAATGGGTCCGATTACTTTGCTGACCACATCCAGAATCTCCTTTCGTCGGGGTTCATCCGAAATCGAGCTGTTGTCACAAATGACATATGCGTAAATGCCCTGCCCCTTGATGGGATGTGGGTAACCTACTACAGCCGATTCGATGACATGCGGGTGCTCGTTGATTGCATTTTCCACCTCGGCCGTCCCCATGCGATGGCCGGATACGTTGATCACATCGTCCACACGCCCGCTGATGCGGTAATAGGAATCGTGATCCCTGCGGCATCCATCGCCTGTGAAATACAGTCCCGGATAGGTGCTGAAATAGGTTTGCCTGCAGCGTTCATGATCTCCATAAGTCGTTCGAAGCATTCCGGGCCAGGGAAAACGGATACACAGATTTCCTTCCGCAACGGTCTCATCAATCACTTCGCCGCTTGCGTTTATAAGCACCGGCTGTACTC
>JBJTJB010000193.1:0-1856 GCA_046095245.1 Bacteroidota bacterium
CGTTACATCCCACTGACAAGTGTTCGTATTGAAAGATGCGGATTGATAACATGCGAGTGAGGGTTGTGCAGGCTGGGTGCCGGTTACATCCCACTGACATGTATTGTTGTTGAAGCTGGCCGTCTCATAGCAAGCCAGAGAAGGCTGTGCGGGCTGAGTGCCAGTAACATCCCAAGAACAGGTGTTCGTGTTGAAGGAAGCGGTCTGGTAACAAGCCAGCGAGGGCTGTGCAGGCTGGGTGCCGGTTACATCCCACTGGCAGGTATTGTTGTTGAAGCTGGCCGTCTCGTAGCAAGCAAGAGAAGGCTGTGTTGGTTGTGAACCCGTTACATCCCAAGAACAGGTGTTGGTATTGAAGGACGCCGTCTGGTAACAAGCAAGTGAAGGTTGTGCAGGTTGCGTGCCGGTAACAACCCATTGGCAGGTACTGCTGTTGAACGTTGCTGTTTCATAACAGGCTAAAGCAGGTTGCTGAGGTTGAGGTGTTACTGTTAACAAGAGGATTTCGGTAGCACATCCGGTGGTAGACGAGTACGTTCCGCTTTGGGTATATGTCTGTCCGTTAACAGACCAAGTGTAGCTGGCACAGGCTGAGGCTGAGGTCGTATTGGTTGTAACGGCCGCACCGCCACCAACAGTATAAGACGATGTTGCGGTACAGCCTCCACTAGCAGTGGTTACCGTAACAGAATAGGTTCCAGCAGAAAGTCCGCTAATGTCTTCCGTTGTCGCTCCGTTACTCCACAGGATGGAGAAGGGTGCTGGGCTTCCTCCCGAAATGGTCAGATTGATCGCGCCGTTGCTTCCGCCTGCACACTCCACATTCGTAACCGAAGCGGAGAGTGTAGGTGCTGTGCAGGTTGGTGCGTTCAGAACCGGATTGCTCAGTTGGTTCACCATGTTAACGGTTCCTACGCATGTAGCAGAGGGGTTCCCCGTTACACCTTCAATGCAAAGTGGTAGGTTGGTGGAGTTTACGTAAGCATTAACACCGGTTCGGGTACTGGTGGGCGCCGTATTGACGCTGATGGTCACGTTGGGCGCCAGAACGGCAAATGGAACCGTATTGATCATGCGAAGACGACCAACACGCGTTCCACCGCTCAGGGGCGAAACGGTACCTACCGCAATCGACGAACCATTGCCTGTTCCGGGAGGAGAAGGCGATGCGATACGGATTTGCGAAGCGTTGTTGGTGGTGTTCAACGTGCTCTGCAACTGGGCTGGGTTGCCAAGTTGAGAAGACCCTGTGACCCAGGAGGCTGTTAGGGTTCCGCCATTTTTAATGGAGGCGTTGTAGTTGAAACCGTACTGGTGTCCGGCCAACTCAAAAGGCCCAGCGCCAGCACTGATCAGATAAACGTCGAACTGATATTCAGTCGGCGAAACCTGCGCATCGTTGGTGATGACCAGCTTACACGTGGGAGCCTGTGCCTGTGACAGGTGACTGATCACCGTGCCAATCAGCACCAGCAACAGTGTTCTCAGGTGGGTAAGTGTTGTTTTCATGCTTGATTATGTTATTGTGTTTGTCAAGACAGGACTCCCTGTACACGGAATTTCAACTGCAACTTAAAAATACGATGCGGGATCTCCAAATAAAAATGCATTTGGGCAATCTGTTGAATTCAGTTAGGGAAACTCAGGTTTTGTTGGGTGAGGTTGATTGTGAAGGGTTATTGATGGTGTTTTCGGTTCGGAGTTTCAGAAACAGAGCCGGTGTAGATGTTCCGGCACGCGGCCCTGTTTATGTCTGTATTTTATAATCGGTTGATCACTTCTATCGGGATTGTTTATTCGACAATGAGACGCATGACCTGACGGGTGTTCTCCGCCATGATGGTGACAAGGTACGC
>JBJTJB010000194.1:0-2874 GCA_046095245.1 Bacteroidota bacterium
GACAACGAAACCACCATTCTCGAAAATGTATTGTACGGAACCGATACGCCTTCCGAGCGCTGGGCAACCACCTTCGGTATTGCCTGGCTGTATCTCAAAATGATGCTTTGGCCGCACCCGCTCAGCTGGGATTATTCGTTCAGCCAGATCCAGCCCATGAACTGGAGCGATTCACAGCCCTGGATGGCCCTCGGTGGCTTTACGATCCTGCTTCTGCTGGCTGGCATCGGGTTAAAACGTGCACCGGCAAGCGGATTTTTCCTGCTGTTTTTCTGCGGATTGATCGTCCCTACCGCCAATATCTTTTTTTACAACGGCACCACCTTTGCCGATCGGTTCCTGTTTCTTCCATCACTCGGATTCATCGCAGCGGCCGTATTGTTGTTGCAGCGCACATTGGCTACCGGTGATGAGCAGCCACCGCACGCACTCGGAGCGCCGGAAAAAGGTGCACTTGCTGGTATTTTGCTGCTGTGTACCGCTGCCAGCATGAGTCGCGCATCCGATTGGAAAGATGACTTTGCCGTATTCAGTTCGGGAGTTGCGCATGCGCCCCTGAGCAGCCGGACGCAAGCGGGCCTGGGCACCTTGTACATGAACCGCGCAGAGGCAGAACGCGATCCGGCGCAGCGAAGCCGGTACGTGGACAGTGCCGTTACGCATCTGGAAGAGAGCATTCGCTTGTTGCCCGAAAACACGAACGCACTGTTCAAGGTAGGGCTGATCTATTCCATGACCGGCGAAACAAGCAAGGCAATTGACCGCTACAAACGTTCCATCGCCTCACGGCCCGACTATGTGATGGCCCTGAACAACCTGGGTGCGCTATATGCCTCCATGGGTTTATCCGACTCGGCGTATGCGTGCTTTCAACAGTCCTATGCGGTCGACTCCGCCAATGGCATGACCTTGACCAACCTCTGCATTGTGAGCAACCTGTTGGGCAAACGTGAAGAGGCCTTGAAGGTGTCAGAAACAGCCGAGCGCATGGGCCTGGGCAACGAAAAGACCCGGGGCATACGCGACGCCATCCTGCAAGCACCTGCCCGATAGCAGAACGGGCCGTCCCGAAAGACAGCCCGTTCTTGTTTTTTGATCAGCAGATCAATCCTTCATGAAATTACCCGACAAGCGTGTGCGTTCACCACTGAGCGTGAACCGGTACATACCCGGAGCAAACTGACCCACCTGAAGTGTGACTTCCTGAAAACCGCCTTGCACCGTACCGATAGCGCGGCTGTGTACCAGGCGACCGGTAAGATCGAACACCTGCAACAGCACCTGATCGGATTTACGCAGTTCGAAGGGAATGCGCAGGAGATCGGACGCAGGATTGGGATACGGACTGGATAAGGCACCATTGGCTTCTTCGGCTATACCAGTCGTTAGCGTGTACTTCACCTGAGCCTGGGCTGCGCTGCTTTGTAAGTCGGCCAAATCGGTACCGGCAATCAATGCGAAGGCTACCGTAACGGAGTCGCCGGGTGCCAGGGTGAAGGGACCACTGCCAACAATATCAATCACATCATTGCCGGTTCCGGCTCCGCCCGCGGTGGCACGGTTGGTCGACAAGGTGGTGAATTTCTCCCCGGAATCGAGTCCATCGGCAGCATCCACACCACCTCCGCCGCCGGTTACATTGTCCAGTGCATAATGCCTGAATCCTCCGCTGGTGAGCAATTTGATGCCTGCATAATACCCGTTGGCATCGGTACAGTACACATACCCCATCTGCAGGGACAAATCCTGATCAGCCTTGTTGTTGTTGTAATTCTGCACATCCCAATCGGAAAAGATTCCGGCAAACAGGTTACTGCGTGTAGTGGTTCCGGTGTTGCGGATGGTGTATTCGAAGATGTGGAAGCGGGAGAAGGGAACGGGTGTCCAACTCAGTGTGCGGTAATCCATCCGCAGGTTGAGCGGAGTTCCGTTCGTGTTGTCATTGAATGACCCGTAGGTGTCGAAATCGGACCAGATGCCGGGTTCGTTTTTCTGGATGTTGATGAGAGACTGGAAATCCTCGTCGGTATTTCCACCCACTGCTCCGCGGACATTGTCACTCACATTGCCCGCAATCCCCACCATGAATCCGGTCTCATAACTGAGCGAACCTTCCTGGATGAAATCGAATCCAAGGCCTTCGGTCTGACCGGTGCTATTGTAGCATATGCGCCCCTTGCTGGAATTGGTTGTGAATACATCGTTGATGGTGATGTTTAGATAATCCACGTTCACCTTCACAGAATACATCTGAAAATCGTTGTAGAGGCCATCCTGGATCAGGAATTTCATTTCGATAAGTGCATTTTGTGGTGCATTCGAATTGATCTTCACCACGAAGGGGTCGGCCAGGTTATCGGTAGAAGCCAGGGTTCCGAGGGCGCCGATTGTGGTGCTGTTATCCAACACACTCACATAGGGCGATGTGCTAATCAAGGTGATGACCAGGTTGTTGGTCGGATCCAGGTAATTGGTGAAATCAGCGGTGATGCGCATGGTATCGCCCAGCACCAGGATATTGTCGTTGTTATCGCTCACAGAGATATTGCTCATGCGCACGGATGGTGTGCTAAGCGTTAGTGCATTGAGCATGTTGATACGCCCTTTGCCCAGCTTATCAATGTAACTGCTGTTCTGGCTGTAGATGTTGTCGCAAGTGACACGGATACGCTCACCGACCTGCAAGGCGTTCAACGCAGGGAAATACGACTTGACAATTGCAGCGGCTCCCGCAACAACCGGCGAAGCCATGGATGTGCCGCTTTGAGGAGCATAGGAGTTGTCATATATGGCACTGTAAATGTTCGAGCCCGGCGCGCATACATCAATGAATGTACCGTAGTTGGAAAAACCACTCTTGGCATCCGTAGTACC
>JBJTJB010000195.1:0-5029 GCA_046095245.1 Bacteroidota bacterium
CAAGTGGTGTCAGTAGGATCACCCAGCCGGGATTGATACTTTGACTGAGATTTGTTGACCAAACGCTGATGCTTGCACCCTCCGCAGGAATCCTGTCGGGATGTTCATTGCGGAAATAAACCGGATAGTTCACTTCTTTCAAGGCTTCGCCATTTTCCTTTTTGAGACGGAAATACTCATCGTACAGTGGTACAGTGTCCTTGGCGTAAGTGATTTCCTTGCTTTGCTTGAAAGTACCGAACAAGACAGCTGTATTGCCATCAACCCGTCGGTCGGTGTATCGATCCGCCCAGGTATTCAGTGCCGAACCGTTTTGCTTGAAAACCGCCCAGAATAGAATTACGACGGCAAAAATGGCTAGCATAGCGGCGATAGGTGCCTTCTCGGTTTTTGGAGCGTTAACCCAAAGGCTGGTGTAAAACAACACTACAGGTATGCAACTCAGAATGAAGGCATCCGTACTGTCACTGCCGAACAAGTCACCTGGAAACATCCAACCCAGTACACCAAAAAGAACTGCTGGCAGTAAAATCAACCCAACGATGCGGGCCATGGGCATGTCCCCAGGCTGCACACCTTTTTTCTGATCAAAGCCCTCGTAATGGCGCTTACCCATAAGGAATACGATGAGTCCGATGAACATTCCCACACCGGCAGCAAAAAACGCCCAAGTCCAGCCGAATAGGATTTGTAGTGCGGCACCGAAAAAATTACAAACAAATGCTCCCACATTGATTCCCATGTAGAAGATGTTATACCCTTCATCCTTTCTGGCTTTGTACTGATCAGTAGAGTAAAGATTCCCGAGAAGGGTGGAAATGTTGGGCTTGAAAAACCCATTCCCCAACATCACAAGCGTCATTGCGGCATAAAGCACATTGATATCGTGAATGCCCATTAGGCAATATCCGGTTCCCATCAGGATACCACCAATCACAACCGATTTGGTATAGCCCAGGTAACGATCCGCAATTAACCCACCTAAAAAAGGCGTCAAAAAGACAAGGGCGATGAATGTGCCATAGAGGTCGGAAGCCTCCTTCTCGGTCATGGCAAAGCCGGTCTCTACATCCTTCAGGTAAAGGGTGAAGATTCCGATCATCAGATAATATCCGAATCGCTCCCACATTTCGGAGAGGAACAGATACGGTAAACCGGCAGGATGCTTGCTCATAGGATTGGTATAGGTAATGTACGAAGTTATCGAAAGAAGGCAATACAAGCCACATCAGTCCCTATAGACGGGATCGACTACTTCATTAGAATGCCGATGCCTGAATATCAAACAAGGGAATTCGCCCTCTGCAAAGCAGCATCGATTCCCTCCGCGTTCTTGCCACCAGCAGTTGCATAAAAAGGCTGTCCGCCCCCTCCACCCTGAATCTCTTTGGCAAGATCTCGGATGATTTGTGTCGCATTGAGGTTTTTACCCGCAACTACATCATCCGATAGCATCAGCGAAAGCATAGGCTTACCCTCGTACACAGAAGCGATGCAACAAAACAAGCTGTTGAATTGCTGTCGCAGCTCGTAGGAAATCGCTTTAACAGACTCGGGATCGATATCGGCGCGTGCAATGATAACCTGCATGCCCGAACGTTCTTCGACCTGTCGGATCAATCCGGCTTTTACGTCACGGGCTTTTTCGCGATTGAACGACTCGATTTTTTCACGCAAGGTGCTATTCTCCTCCAAAATGGACTGAACACCTTTTACCAGGTCTTTCGGATTGCGCAAAAGCTCCCGGATAGCATCCATTTCCTGGATTTGAACCTTATACCACTCTTCGGCTCCATCTGCAGTAAAGGCCTCAATACGTCGAACGCCCGCAGCTACTGCTCCCTCTGATACGATCTTGAACATGCCGATTTCCCCGGTGGACCGGACATGGGTGCCGCCACACAACTCAACGGAATAGTCGCGGTCGAATGTGATCACCCGAACGAAATCACCGTATTTTTCTCCAAACAAGGCTGTAGCACCGCTTTCCATCGCCTGGGCAACCGGCACATTCCGTTGCTCATTCAAGGCGATATTCTGCCGGATACGCTGGTTCACCATCTCTTCCACCTTTGCAATCTCCTCATCGGTCATCTTCGCAAAGTGACTGAAATCGAATCGGGTGTAATCGGGGTTGACCAATGAACCTTTTTGTGCCACGTGCGTGCCAAGCACCCGACGCAATGCGGAATGCATCAAATGGGTGGCACTGTGGTTTTTGGATGTCAATGATCTTTTCCGAAAATCGACACGGGCAGTGAATTCTGCGGCGGGATTTTCGGGAAGTGCATCACAAAAATGGACAATCAGGTTGTTTTCTTTCTGCGTATCCGTAATCAAAACCGATTTCCCATTCGTTTCGATGACTCCGGTGTCCCCCACCTGCCCACCGCTTTCCGCATAAAATGGGGTGCGGCTTAACACGAGTTGGAATTGCACGCGAGAACCTTTTTTGATCTTGCGGTACCTCAGGATTTCAGTTTCGCACTCCAGCATATCATAGCCGACGAATTCCACGGCATCCTCTTCTCGCACAACTGTCCAGTCATCCGTACTCATGGCCGTAGCCTTGCGGCTTCGGTTCTTCTGCTGCTCCATGCAGGCATGAAAACCATCCATATCCACATGCTTCCCGTTCTCTCTGGCCATTAACTGGGTCAGATCGATGGGGAAACCGTAGGTGTCGTACAATTCAAATGCAAAATCGCCGGCAATCGCGTCGGATTCGTATGCTTCGAATTTCCGGATGCCGGTTTCAAGCGTACGGAGAAAGGAGGCCTCTTCTTCGTTGATGACACGGGCAACGAAGTCCTGTTGGGCTTTCAACTCGGGAAACACCTGTGCGAACTGCTCGGAGATGAGAGCGACAAGCTGATACAGGAAAGGCTCCTTGATATTCAAAAAGGTAAAGCAGTAACGAACCGCACGACGCAGGATTCGACGGATTACATATCCGGCCTTGTTGTTGGAAGGCAGTTGTCCATCGGCGATGGTGAAACTGATGGCACGGATGTGATCGGCCACTACGCGCATGGCAATATCCGTCTTTTCGCTGCTACCGTATTGAACACCGGATGCCTGCTCGATATAACGGATGGTTGGCATGAACACATCGGTGTCGTAATTCGATGTCTTGCCTTGCATGGCCATGCAAAGTCGCTCAAAACCCATCCCCGTATCCACATGTTTCGCTGGCAAGGGCTCGAGGGAGCCATCGGCCTTGCGGTTAAACTCCATGAATACGTTGTTCCAGATTTCAATGACCTGCGGGTGACTTTCGTTCACAAGCGATTTGCCATCAAGCTTTTTTCGCTCTTCCTCACTGCGCAAGTCGATATGAATTTCGGAACAGGGTCCACACGGGCCGGTCTCGCCCATCTCCCAAAAATTATCCTTCTTGTTGCCCCGAAGGATCCGATCGTCTGCAATCCATTTTTTCCAGAAATCATACGCCTCCTGATCAAAGGCCAGATTCTCTTTGGCATCCCCCTCAAAAACGGTGACGTACAATCGGTCTTGCGGAAGCTTGTAAACCACTGTGAGCAATTCCCAGGCCCAAGCAATGGCCTCTTCTTTGAAATAATCACCAAAAGACCAATTGCCGAGCATTTCGAACATGGTATGGTGATAGGTGTCCACCCCGACTTCCTCCAGATCGTTGTGCTTGCCGCTGACTCGGAGACATTTCTGTGTATTCGCTACCCGCGTTGATGAAGCCGGGGTATTACCCAGGATGATATCCTTGAACTGGTTCATTCCGGCATTGGTGAACATCAAGGTTGGGTCATTCTTGACAACGATGGGCGCAGACGGAACGATGGTATGGCCCTTGGATCTGAAAAAGTCCAGAAAGGCCTGACGGATCTGAGCGGAAGTCTCGATAGGCATGATACGGGAGGATTCGCTTATATTTGTGAGAGAGGCAAAGTTAATCAAAGAGATGCCCCGGGCGAAGTACTATTTCAACACGGAATCCCTCAAATTCGAGCGGGTTGTGGTCACCTTCCGGAAACGCTTTCTGCGTATCCTCGGCTGGCTGGCTTCTGCTGCCGTTTTCGGCACCATCGTTCTGCTGCTTGCCTACTCGTTTCTCGATTCTCCGAAGGAAAAACAGCTCCGCCGGGAACTCGACGAAATGACCATCCAATATGATCTGCTCTATCAACGCATGCAACTGGCCTCTGCCGTGTTGGAAGACCTGCAAAAGCGTGACGACCAGGTTTATCGTGTCATCTTCGAGGCGGATCCGATTCCGGCCGAGGTCAGGGGTGCAGGTTTTGGAGGCATCAACCGCTACCGGGATCTGGAGGGGTATGATAATTCGGAATTGATGGTGAAGACATCCAAAACCATGGACAAGCTGTTCAGGAGGCTCTACATCCAAAGCAAATCATACGATGAAATCTATGGTCTGGTGAGGCAGAAATCCGAGTTATTGGCCTCGATTCCGGCTATTCAGCCGGTCGGAAAGAAGTCAAATGCCAGGCTTGCCTCGGGTTTCGGTTATCGTATCCACCCGATCTATAAAACCTCGATGCCACACGAGGGAATCGACTTCACCAGTCCGATCGGCACTCCGATTTATGCAACAGGAAACGGTACGATATCCAAAGTTGAATATAACGGTCGCGGATATGGGAATAATGTCACCGTCAATCATGGATTCGGGTATGCGACACTTTATGCACATATGAGCCGTTTTGCCGTTCGACCGGGTCAGCGCGTGAATCGTGGCGACATCATCGGCTATGTGGGCAACACGGGTTCGTCAACAGGCCCTCACCTACACTACGAAGTGATCCGAAACGGAAAAAAAATCGATCCGATTAATTTCTTTTTCAACGACCTGACTCCGGAGGAATACGAACAGGTCCGTATGCTTGCATCACAATCAAACCAGTCTATCGACTGAACAACATCATCCGGCATGGAAACACAAACCCAATCTGAACAGGACCAGGAAAAGCTGTACTACCCGATTGGAGAGGTGGCATCGATTTTCGGCGTAAACACATCACTCATCCGGTTC
>JBJTJB010000196.1:0-5202 GCA_046095245.1 Bacteroidota bacterium
CCATTACGGATAGCCTTAACGCTTTGCTTGGTCAATTCGGGACGCAAGGCGGCTTGGATTTCAAACGTTTTCATTGGTATTTATGGGATTATTCTTTTACGAAGAGTGTACTGATGGATTCATAGGCGTATACGCGCTGAATTGCCTTCGCGAACAACTGAGCGGTAGGTAGTTGTTTGATTTTCTTGGCGTCCTTTCGCAGAGGGATGGTATCGCAAACCACGACCTCAGTGAGGTGTGAATCGGCAATCCGCTCGTAGGCCTGGCCACTGAGTACGGGGTGGGTGCAAAATGCACGTACACTGGCTGCACCGCGCTCAACCAGAAGGCTGGCCGCCTTGGTCAGGGTACCCGCCGTGTCAACGATATCATCCACCAGGATACAATCGCGACCCGAAACATCACCGATCACCTGCATGCCTTCGATTTCGTTGGCACGTTTACGGTGCTTATCGATGATGGCCATATCGGCATTGAAATAGGAGGCGTACGTCCTTGCCCGGTGCACTCCACCCATGTCGGGAGCACAAATCATCATGTTGGGCAAGTTGAGGGTTTTGATGTAGGGTACGAAGATGGCCGAAGCATCAAGGTGATCCACAGGCACATCGAAGAATCCCTGAATCTGAGGAGCATGTAGGTCCATGGTCATCACGCGGGTGACGCCGGCGGCACTCAACAGATTGGCCACCATTTTGGAAGCAATGGCCACCCTGGGCTTGTCCTTACGGTCGCTGCGGGCATACCCGAAATAGGGAATAACAGCCGTGATGTAGTGAGCAGAAGCCCGCTTGGCAGCATCAATCAGCAGGAGTAGTTCGAACAGGTTATCGGTGGGCGAAAACGTGCTCTGGATCAAGAACACATCGCAACCACGGACACTTTCATCAAAACTGGGCGAAAACTCCCCGTCGCTAAAACGGGCCACCTTCACATCGCCCAGCGAAGACCCATAACTGTCGGCAATCTGCTCCGCCAGGTACCTGGAAGCTGTTCCCGAGAATATTTTCACCTGCCGTGCCATGGATTTCCCGCCTTTTAAGGGGCTGCAAAGAAACAAAAAAAGCACAGATTGTCAAATAGAAAGAGGCGAAACTTCCACCCGACTACCACTGAAAAGTCCCTGTTGAAAATCAGTCTCAAAAATTAAAGAAAAACTGGGGATGGGCCTGCAATCGACTTATTTTTGCTCCACTAAAACTACTATTCGCCATGAAAAAGCTGCTTTTTACCATTATCGGACTTAGCGCAGGCTTTGCACTTCTGCTTTCCTCCTGCTCCAAACCCGAAGAGTGCACTTCCTCCAGCAACGAAATTAAGCCGGGCAAGGCTATGCTTTCCATCCGCATGACCGATGCACCCGGAAATTTTAACGCCGTGTATGTTGATGTTCAGGGTGTTGAGATAAAAGGGCCGCAAATCGGCACCCTTATCCTGCCGGTTAATGCGGGCATTTACAACCTCCTGGATTTCGTGAATGGAACTGATACGCTGATTGCCGGAGGACCCGTTCCAGCCGGTAAAATCGAACAAGTCCGGGTGATTCTTGGCCCCAACAATTCGGTGGTTGTAGACAGCGTGACCTACCCGTTGTCGACCCCAAGTGCCCAGCAATCGGGCCTGAAGTTGCAGGTTCACCGCGACTTCTCTGCCGGAGTGGCTTATGTGGTCCTGCTGGATTTTGACGCTCAGCAGTCCATCGTACAGACCGGAAACGGCCGTTACATCCTCAAGCCGGTCATTCGTGTTGTAGACCAGGCTGTGAGCGGAGCGATTGCCGGTAGCATTGTGCCGGATTCTGTGATTTGCACCATTACCGCCAGCGATGGTACAAACCTATTTGGTTCATTCAGTGATTCAACCGGAGGATTCATCATCCCCGCAGTTCCGGCCGGCAACTATACCGTGGTTGTTTCGCCTCCGGCGCCCTGGACCGGCGACACCATCCAAAACGTGAACGTGACCAACGGACAGGTCACCAATGTTGGCGTGGTAAACCTCTGATCCCTGATTCACACTGAAGTAAAAAGCCCGGTTCGCCGGGCTTTTTACTTGATGGTATATCATGGTTTTGCTTGAACCACAAAGGCTACTTCATTGCGTCGTCCTGCAAGCTGGAATGGCGGATTATAGGCCATAAACACAACCTTGTCTTCAAAGGTGATCCCCGCTTTACGCAAGCATACACGCAAATCTTCTGCTTCGCGTTCAATGTCCTTGTTTGATGCAAAGCCGCCGAAACGGCGTACGGCCATGTATACCGTATCGGATTCCCAAAGCTGCACTTGCTTCGAACGGGGCTCAGGCAGCGCATCGGCCGTATACCCTTCAGGCATCACAAAACGCATTTCGGTACTCACCTCGTTGTCCTCAGCGGGCGAAAAAACCACGGGGGCAGTCATCGCAATCTTTTCTCCACTGGAATTACCGCCAAAAATGTACCCGGCCAGTTCCCGAAATCCATCGTTACCGATTTCCATCATGTGACCAGACTTGGTGACTGATGCGAACATAGCAGGAGGATACAAGCGGATTTCATAGCCATCGGCTTTGTCCAACACCCGATAGGGTTGCTGTTCGGTACCGGCACTGAGGCGCAGGTTCCAGAATAAAAAGAGGCCTGAAAGCACTGCAATGGAAACGAGGAGCATTTTTTTACGGTTCATATTTGTTTAACAGACGAATGGCCCTGCTGGTTTATTGCCGACTACCTTTGCCGTATGCTGCAAATCGGAAATGCCCTGGTTTCCACCGACCTGATCGACACCCCTTTCGTGTGCGACCTGGAGCGCTGCAAAGGTGCCTGCTGTGTGCAAGGTGATTCAGGTGCCCCGTTGGAAGCAGAGGAGCTCGAGCAAATAGAGCGTGCATTTCCGGCTGTCCGGGATATGCTTCAACCCGAGGCATTGGCATCGATTGATGAAATCGGCCTGCATACGGTGGATACCGATGGGGACTGCGTCACCCCCCTGGTGAACGGGAACCGCGAGTGTGTTTACACCGTATTTGAAAACGGAATCGCCAGTTGTGCATTTGAAAAAGCATACAACCAAGGGCTGATCGGATTCCGCAAACCGGTATCCTGCCACTTGTATCCGGTCCGGATCGAGAAACATCCTCACTACGATGCGGTCAACTACCACAAGTGGTCTGTTTGCGCACCCGCCTGCTCACTCGGAAAAAAACTGGATGTTCCGCTTTACGTATTCCTGAAGGATTCGCTCACACGCAAGTACGGGAGCGACTGGTATCAGGAACTTTGCGAAGTAGCAGAAGCTTATCGGAAGCACCGGGAGGGCTAATTCCTAAAGTGGCTTCCGGTTCAGGAATGCACAGTTGCACTCCCGTACAATTCGGAACGCAGTGCTTTCACCTGCTCGTTTTCGAGGTACTCATCATAACTCATGCGCTTATCGATAATACCTCCGGGAGTCAGTTCGATGATGCGGTTGGCTACGGTATGCGTAAACGCGTGATCGTGCGAGCTAAACAGCGCGATGTGCCTCCATTCCTGCATGGCGTTGTTGAATGCCGTGATGGATTCGAGGTCGAGGTGGTTGGTCGGTTCATCGAGAATGAGGCAGTTGGCATTGGTCAGCATCATTCGCGATACCATACAGCGTACTTTTTCTCCTCCGCTCAGTACAGTGCACTTCTTGAGCGACTCCTCACCACTGAAAAGCATTTTACCGAGGAATCCGCGTACAAAAGTCTCCTCCTTCTCCTTGCTGAATTGGCGGAGCCAATCGATCAGGGACATTTCCTCCTTGAAAAAAGATGAATTGTCATTCGGGAGATACGAGCGTGTAATTGTCGTCCCCCAATCAAATCTTCCACTGCTGGCTTCCGCGTTTTCGGTGATAATCTGGAAAAACTCCGTCACCGCACGGCGATCACGGGAGAGGACTGCAATCTTATCGCCTTTGTCCATCGAAAAGGTGATGTCACTGAAGAGGACATCTCCGTCCTCGGTTGTTTTTCCCAAGGCATCAACTTTCAGAAGCTGGTCGCCACAATCGCGCTCGGCTTTGAAAATAATGGCCGGGTATTTCCGTGCCGATGGGGGAATTTCCTCCACTACAAGTTTATCCAAGAGTTTTTTCCTGCTCGTGGCCTGACGTGATTTGGAGGCGTTGGCGCTGAAACGCTCAACGAATTCCTGCAGTTCCTTGCGCTTGTCTTCCACCTTCTTGTTCTGATCGGATCGTTGACGAAGAGCCAGTTGGCTGGACTCATACCAAAAACTGTAGTTACCGGAATACAATTGGATCTTGGCAAAATCGATATCTGCCACGTGAGTACACACCGTATCGAGGAAGTGGCGGTCGTGGCTTACGACGATGACGGTATTTCGGAATTCGGCCAGGAAATCCTCCAGCCAGGTGATGGTGTCCACGTCCAAATCGTTGGTCGGCTCATCCAGTAAGAGGATGTCGGGATTCCCAAACAGGGCTTGAGCCAGGAGCACACGGAGCTTTTCTTTACCGGTGATTTCAGCCATCTTCCGCTGATGAAGGTCCTCGGTCACTCCCAGGGCACTGAGCAGGCTGGCGGCATTGCTTTCCGCATCCCAGCCCTCCATTTCGGCAAAAAGAACTTCCAGCTCCGCTGCACGGTTGCCATCGGCCTCACTGAAATCGGGCTTGGCATAAATGGCATCCTTTTCACGAATCACATCCATCAAACGGGTATTCCCCATCATCACGGTTTCGAGCACGGGAAAATCATCGTAGGCGAAATGGTTCTGCTTCAGTACACTCATTCGGGCACCTGGATTCATGGATACCTGACCGGTACTGGGATCGATCTCACCGCTAAGGATTTTCAGGAAAGTGGACTTTCCGGCGCCGTTAGCACCAATGACTCCATAGCAGTTGCCGGGAGTGAATTTCAGGTTTACATCTTCAAACAGAACACGTTTACCGTAGCGAAGGGATAAGTTGGATACTGAGAGCATTGGGCTTATTAAAAGGACTGCGAAGATACGGCACAAAGCCCTCTGAATTACACGGGATGCGATAGTACGATCCTAAATTCGAATGAAGTCAATCGGTAAACGTACGCTGCTGCCACAACCAGAAATACCCTTTCCAAATTCACAGAGGCGAAAGGATGATGTCATTTTAGAAAAACCCAAAAGGCTGCCTTTTATGACAGCCTCATGGTTTATCGTGCACCCGGCGGGACTCGAACCCACAACCA
>JBJTJB010000197.1:0-1994 GCA_046095245.1 Bacteroidota bacterium
GTCGTTGAACCGACCACTTGTGGAGTAGGCAACGCATTCACCGTGCAGGTGATGATATTGGAGGTATAGGGCGATCCGCCACAACCCGGCTCCGTCCACGTAACCACACATGTCACCTGGTCATAATTCGCCAGGGAACCGGTCGTATACGTCGAATTGGTGGAAGTTCCTGAAGCATTCGCTCCATTGATCTTCCACTGATAACTTGGGGTTGCCGTTGAAGGACAATCGCCGGTGCTCGTCACCGTAAAGGTCACAGAGCGACCTGCGCAGATCGTCAACGCTCCGCTGGCTGCAGCAGGATTACTGCTGATCGTAAATTCAGCTGCTGCAAGGGCCTGATTCATCATCGAACAGAATCCAAGTAGGAGCATCACAAGCGTCATTTTCGCTTGTCTCGCTGCAGGACCTGCAGAAAGAATCGATTTTTTAGGCAAGCCGGAAGCTCCTTCCTGACCTGAACCTGGTTTGTAACTGTTTTTCATTGTAGCTATGTTTGTTTGTTTTGTTTCTTTTCCTGCAGGTATCACCGTATCGATTCCATGGTCGACCCAGACTGCACGCAGTCTGACGTTCTTTCCTGAGCCGTGGGGTTGGTTTGTTCCGGTTTCCATGAGAATCGTTTTTGTGGTGTGATGTTTATCTGGTGTTGTTTGTTATCTAAGAGGTTATTGCTGTATGTTCTCGGTCTTGGTACAACCGTTGTTATCGGTCACCGTCAGGTTATACACCCCGCCGTTGCCGAAAGCACCGGACGTGCTGTACGGAGCGGTGCCGCCCGTGATGTTGAACGATACCGGTGTCGGATCGCCGGCGCAGAAAGATGCACCTCTGGAAGACGTTACTGTTATCGGAGCCGGTTGTGCAATCGATGCGATGGATGTTGACTGACAACCGTTGCCGTCCGTTACCGTCACCACATAATCACCTGCTGCTTTAGCAGAGATGGATGATGACGTTCCGCCACCCGTCCAAGAATAAGTATAAGTTGGTGTTCCCCCTGCCGGTGTTGCACTGGCCGAGCCGGTGGAAGAACCGTTGCACGAAACGTTCGTCGGAGTAACCGATACCGAAAGTGCCGTGGCCGGCTGGCTAACGGTTATCGTTGATGAGGTCGTACAGCTGTTCGCGTCGGTTACTGTCACCGTGTACGCTCCGGCTTTGATGTTGCTCAGCGAAGACGCCGTTGAACCGTTGGTCCAGGAATACGTGTAACCGGATGTTCCACCGGAAGGAGTGACACCGGCGGCACCGGTTGGTGCACCGGTACACAACACGTCTGTTTGTGATGTGCTTACCGATAATGCTGCTGCGGGCTGCGTGATGGTAGCCGTAGCCGACGTCGTACAATTGTTGGCATCCGTTACTGTTACTGTGTAGGCTGCTGCGGGTTTGCCGCTGATGGAAGCGGTTGTTCCTCCACCCGTCCAGGAATAAGAATATGCGGTCGTTCCGCCGGTAGCGGTCACTGTCGCTGCGCCGTTGCTGCCACCGAAACACGACACATTAGTCTGACTGGTGATCGAAGCAGAAAGGGCTGCTGCGGGTTGCGTAACGGAATAAGAACCTGAAGCAGTACACGTAGCTGCATCGGATACGGAAACCGTATAGGTGCCGGCCGACAAGCCGGTGATATCCTCGGAGGTGGACGTGTAAGAAGATGGACCCGTCCAACTGTACGTGATCGGCGTTGTAGCACCGCTCACGGTGATATTCACGGCACCAGTCGAACCGCCGAAGCACGATACATTGGTGATCGAACCGGAAAGAGAAGCACCGGCACACTCACCCAGACCGAATTCGCTGAAGGAGGAGATACCCGAGAATCTGACGGAGGAAGACGTTGGGAAAGTCAGTGAAGGATACGTAGTAGTACCGGCACTGTTTTTATATCCTTTAAGATTTGCTTGCTGAGCACCGCTGCGCAATTCACTGCTCTTGTATTCGCAGGTAAGCGCGGCACTGAAGGTACCGATACCACCGTTGGTGACGGT
>JBJTJB010000198.1:0-1532 GCA_046095245.1 Bacteroidota bacterium
GTAAACACCTCGAAAAAACAATTTACCATGGTATTCGACCTCGATATGATCAAGCGCGTGTATGCTGCGCTACCTGCGAAAGTGGAAGCAGCCCGTCGCCTGACCGGCAAGCCACTCACCCTTTCCGAGAAAATCCTTTACGCGCACCTGAGCGACGCCTTGCCCGCCTCGGCCTTTCAACGCGGTAAGAGCTACGTCGACTTCAATCCCGATCGAGTAGCCATGCAGGATGCCACAGCGCAAATGGCGCTGTTGCAGTTCATGCAAGCGGGTCGACCCCAGGTGGCTGTGCCCAGCACTGTGCACTGCGATCACCTTATCGTGGCCAAGACCGGTAGCAAGGAGGATCTGAAGAACGCCATCGACGAAAGCGCCGAGGTGTTCAATTTCCTTTCCTCGGTATCGAACAAATACGGCATCGGGTTCTGGAAGCCCGGTGCGGGTATCATCCATCAGGTGGTGCTGGAAAACTACGCCTTCCCCGGAGGTATGATGATCGGTACGGATAGCCACACCGTGAATGCAGGCGGATTGGGTATGCTGGCCATCGGAGTAGGAGGGGCGGATGCCTGTGATGTGATGGCCGGACTGAACTGGGAGTTGAAATGGCCCAAGCTGATCGGTATCAAACTCACCGGCAAGCTCAGCGGCTGGGCTTCTGCAAAGGATGTCATCCTGAAAGTTGCAGGGATCCTCACCGTAAAGGGTGGAACCGGTGCCATCGTGGAATACTTCGGTGAAGGTGCTACATCCATGAGTTGCACAGGAAAAGGCACCATCTGCAACATGGGTGCTGAGATCGGCGCCACTACATCCACTTTCGGTTATGACGAGAGCATGGAGCGTTACCTGCGTGCCACCGGTCGATCTGAAGTAGCCGACATGGCCAATGCCGTGCGCGAACACCTCACCGGTGATGCGGAAGTTTATGCAAATCCCGAGACGTACTTCGATGAGGTGTATGAAATCAACCTCAGCGAACTCGAGCCGCACCTGAACGGACCCTTCTCTCCCGATCTGGCTACGCCTATCAGCAAAATGAAAGAAGTGGCTGCCGAAAACGGCTGGCCCACCAAGGTGGAAGTCGGTCTGATCGGTTCCTGCACCAATTCGTCCTACGAGGACATCAGTCGAGCGGCTTCTCTTGCAGAACAGGCCGTGAGCAAGAAGCTCAAGCCCAAGGCCGAGTATATGATCACACCCGGCTCCGAGCTGGTACGCTTTACCATCGACCGCGACGGATTCATCGACACGTTCGGCAAAATCGGAGGTAAAGTGTTCGCCAACGCCTGCGGACCTTGCATCGGCATGTGGTCGCGCATGGGGGCGGATAAGCAGGAGAAGAACACCATCGTGCATTCATTCAACCGCAACTTCAAGGCCCGTAACGACAGCAACCCCAACACCTATGCTTTTGTGGGTTCTCCCGAACTGGTGACCGCTTTGGCACTTGCGGGTAATCTTGCCTTCAATCCCCTCACCGATACACTCATCAACGAAGAGGGGCAGGCCGTGAAACTCGATCCACCTAC
>JBJTJB010000199.1:0-3450 GCA_046095245.1 Bacteroidota bacterium
GCGTCATTGCCGAGCGGTTCCGTTCGTTTTGCACCGAGTACGGCCGGCCCCTGCAGCTGTGGTTCGAGCCGGGTACGTTCCTGGTGAGTGAAGCCGGCTTCTTGATTGTAAGAGCCAATGTGATCAAGCAGACCACAGCCACGGTTTTTGTCGGTGTCGATTCGGGTCAGAATCACCTGATCCGGCCCATGTTCTACGATGCCTATCACCACATCGTCAACCTCAGTAACCCGAACGGGACTCCGCGTATTTATTCCGTGGTGGGCAACATCTGCGAGACCGACACGTTTGCGGTGGACCGTAAACTGAATGAAGTTCGCGAGGGGGATCTTCTGGCGATTTTCAACGCCGGGGCTTACGGTTATACCATGAGTAACAACTACAATTCCAGGCCAAGGCCTGCCGAAATCCTGGTGGAGGAGGGTCGGCCGCGATTGGTTCGGCGCAGGGAGAACCTCGACGATCTCCTGCGCTTGATGAACGAGGCATGAGCCATTCCCCCGATTTTGGTTTACTTTGCTCTCCGGCATGAAGTACAAACGCATCCTCCTTAAGCTTTCGGGCGAAGCCCTGATGGGTGAAAAGCAATTCGGTATCGATAACGAACGCCTCAACCAGTATGCCAGCGAAATCCGCCGGGTTGTGGATATGGGCGTAGAGGTAGCGGTTGTGATTGGCGGAGGAAATATCTTCCGCGGCCTTCAGGCTGCAGAAGGAGGCATGGATCGGGTGCAGGGCGATTACATGGGGATGCTCGCCACCGTCATCAACTCCATGGCCTTGCAATCGGCCCTGGAGGGACAGGGTGTATTGACCCGGTTGCAGTCTGCCATCAAGATGGAAGCGATTTGTGAGCCATTCATCCGCCGCCGCGCGGTGAGGCACCTCGAGAAAGGGCGCGTGGTCATTTTTGGAGCCGGAACCGGTAATCCCTATTTCACCACCGACACCGCTGCATCACTGCGTGCCATAGAAATCGAAGCCGATGTCATCCTCAAGGGTACCCGTGTGGATGGAATCTATACGGCCGATCCTGAAAAGGATAAATCGGCTACCCGCTACAATACGCTGACTTTTATGGAAGCCTATGAGCGCAATCTGCAGGTGATGGACATGACTGCGTTCACACTTTGCCAGGAAAACAAACTGCCCATCATTGTCTTCGACATGAACAAAGCCGGCAACCTGTCCAGCGTCGTTCAGGGCGAAGAAGTCGGCACCCTTGTCACCGTCTGATTTCCCTTACACAGAACAAACCAACCCCCGCTTCACCATGACCGATGTCAAGCCGATCCTCGATCACATGCAGGATCATATGCAAAAAGCCATCACCCACCTCGAAGCCGAACTGGTCAAGATCCGCGCAGGCAAAGCCACACCGGCCATGCTCGATGGTGTGATGGTTGAGTATTACGGAGCCATGACTCCGCTCAATCAGGTTGCTAACGTGAACACACCGGAGGCCAGAACCATCATCATCCAGCCCTGGGAGAAAAACCTCATCAAGAATATCGAAAAAGGGATCATTGATGCGAACCTGGGGCTAACGCCCGCCAACGATGGACAAATGATTCGCATTATTGTTCCACCGCTCAGCGAAGAGCGTCGTCGTGATCTGGTGAAGCGTGCAAAGGCCGAGGGCGAGAATGCCAAGGTGAGTATCCGCAACCTCAGGCGCGATGCGAACGAGAATATCAAGAAAGCGCAGAAAGCCGGGCTTCCGGAAGATGCAGCGAAAGATGCGGAGGCGCGCACCCAGAAAACCACTGATGATTTCATTACCAGGGTGGATAAACACCTCGAGGCGAAGGAGAAGGAAATCATGACGGTTTGATCGATACGAAACCACCAACCAATCAATGTGCACTGGCCGCTCCTCGGAGTGGCTTTTGCATACTTACTCCCTTCACAATTTCCTTACTTTTGATTAAAACTCGACTATGGCACTAATTCAGGAAATGGAGCGGCAGGGTAACTGGTTGTTCCGCTACCGCGGACAGATTCCAGTCGTTCTTTTTCTGTTGGCCATACCGGTCGTTTATCTGCACAGCTGAGCTCCTGCACCTGTGTGGCTTTTGCCAGTTGCAGGATCCCTTAGTGTGATGGGTGCGGTGATTCGTGCATATACCATCGGAACGACTCCCCGCGGAACTTCCGGGCGCAATACGCGTCAGCAAGTGGCCGAATCACTGAACACATCCGGAATCTATTCGTTGGTCAGGCATCCCCTTTATCTCGGTAATTACCTGATGTGGATCGGCATTGTTGCCTATTCGGGAAGTCTGGGTTTCACCGCACTTGTTACGTTATTGTACTGGTTGTATTATGAACGTATCATGATGGCAGAAGAGGCCTTCCTGACCGGGAAGTTCGGTACTGCTTACCGTGAGTGGTCGCAGGATGTGCCTCCCTTCGTACCCCGCATGGGTCCGTTCAGGTCGCCATCGGTCCCTTTTTCGATCCGCAGTGTGTTCCGCCGCGAATATTCGGGCTGGCTGGCCACTGTTACGGGATTCGCTTATGTGGATTGTTTAAGGGTGTTTGCATCCGGCAACTTTGTTGGTGTGGAATCCTTAACGGCCTGCTGGTCCTACTGGCGTTTTCCCCTCGGTTTCGCATTGGTGATTACCCTGTTGCTTAGAACCTTGAAACGCCATACTTCGGTCTTGAACGAGGAGGGCCGCAGCTGAACCTTTTTGTTGCGTTCTTGTTATTGGATTGTGATCGGAGTTTAAGAAGATGAATGAACCACTGGAGCAGAAGATGTTGATTGCAGGTCCTTGCGGTGCCGAAACGCGAGAGCAGGTTTTGGGCACGGCACGGGGGATTGCAGACCGGTATCCATCGGCCTGGTTTCGGGCAGGCGTATGGAAACCCCGCACACGACCCGGCTCGTTTGAAGGCGCGGGTGAAGCAGCACTGGATTGGCTTTGTTCAGTACGGAGTGAAACCGGGCTTCGGGTGATGACCGAAGTCGCCAATACGCGCCAGGTAGAAGCCTGCCTGAAAGCCGATTTGGACGCGGTATGGATCGGAGCCCGCACCACCGTGAATCCGTTCCTGGTTCAGGAGTTGGCCGATGCACTCAACGGCACACGCATCCAGGTCCTCGTAAAAAATCCCCTGCATCCCGATCCATTGCTTTGGCTTGGTGCCATTGAGCGCATGCAGGCAGCGGTGGGTCCCGAGGTCATCGCCATTCACCGTGGATTCCATTCTTTCGAATCGTCCCAGTTCCGTAATCATCCGCTTTGGCAGGTCGCGTTCGAGTTGCGTTCTATGCTACCGGATGTCCGGATGATTTGCGATATCAGCCACATAGCCGGTTCGAGACCCTTGCTGCGGAGTGTGGCGCAGGAAGCCCTCGATTTAGGGTATGATGGCTGGATGGTTGAAACGCATATCGATCCGGATCAGGCCTTGAGCGATGCGCAACAGCAAGTCACACCG
>JBJTJB010000200.1:0-1168 GCA_046095245.1 Bacteroidota bacterium
GGCTCCACAGGAATTGTCGAATTCGTTTTCGCGGAATCCAATATCACCGTCGCCGTCGCGAATGGTAAAAATGAAATCGACCGCAGTATCCTTTCCTGCTGCATCGGGGTACTTGATAAATTGGTCGAATGCGATTTCGGGAATCGGGCTGATGGGCTCATCGTCCTTACATGCCGCAACAGAAAGCAGAAACAACAGGAAAACGGAGTATGATAACAATCGCCTCATAGATGCGAAATTAAGAAACAGCTGCTGAAACTGCCGGGCGATAAATCAGCTCCGAACGTCCTGCAGGCTCAAGTATATCGCGGGCCACAGAAGCCAACTGGGACGAATTCACGGAACGAATCCGGTCAAAGACCTCATCCTGGGTCAATACCCGACCCAGATTCAACAGGCTCTTGGCCATGGAAAGCAACACGCTGAGGCGATTTTCCTGAGCAAGCCTGATTTGGCCAACGAGTTGCTCCTTGTACTGATTCAACTGCCGCTCGGCGAGGGGTTTACCGGTCAATTTATCCAGCTCCGTGGCCAACAAGCTCTGTACACGTTTGTAATTACGCTCATCTGTGGCGAAGTAGATGTGAAAAATCCCGTTGTCGGTGAAGGTGTGGTAACCCGACTCGATCGTATAGGTATATCCGTATCGCTCACGGATCCGCAGGTTCAGTATGGAGTTCATGCCGGGGCCGCCCAACAGGTTATTCAATAATACAAGCGCGTACCTGTCTGGATGATGCAAGCCATACGCAGCACGCCCACTGATGAAATGCACCTGACTCAGGGATCTCGACTCCTCCTTTGACACAGGGCGCGACTTTCGGGCCTTGCTTCTGGAAGGTCGGACTGAACCTTTACGCACCGCAGAAAAATGCCGTTCTGCGATCCGCAACACGTTCTCCTCGGCCTGCGAAGAACTGATAGCAAGCACCATGTTTCCGGCATGATAGTGCTTCGCCGTAAACTCCTTTAACTGACGTTGTCGAAAGGATCGAACCGACTGGGCAGTTCCCAGAATGGGGTGACCAAGTGGATGGCCTGCAAACACCAGACCTTCAAAATCATCGAAAATCTGCTCTAACTGTGCCTTGGAGCGCTCCATGTCCTCGACGCTTTCGGAGAGAACATACTCACACCTTGAAATCAAGATATCACAAGCCTCTCGTGC